>JAHEEH010000057.1 GCA_024640835.1 Bacteroidota bacterium | reverse complement strand
CGGAGAGCCGGCAGGGGGACGGGATCCTCCGCGGCGGCGATGCTCTCGCCGAGCCCGATCCCGGTCATTCCGGCGATGGCGACGATTTCCCCCGGTCCCGCTTCCTCGGCCGCCACGCGATCGAGCCCCTCGTACGTGAACAGCGCGGTCACGCCCGCCCTGGTGTGCCGTCCGTCGCGGCGGCACAGGGTCACCGCCTGGCGATCGCGGACCGTTCCACCCACCACCCGGCCAATGGCGAGCGGCCCGAGGTACGCATCGGGCACCACGTTCGTCACCAGGATCTGGAGCGAGCTGCCCGCGTCGCCCACGGGGGCGGGAATGCGCTCGAGAATGGTCTCGAACAGCGGCCGGAGATCCGTGAGCTCACCGCCGGCCTCCGCGGTGCACTGCCCGTCCCGGGCTACGGCATACAGGACCGGAAACTCGATCTGCGCTTCGCTGGCATCCAGGTCGATGAACAGATCGTAGATCTCGTTGAGCACCTCGCGCGGACGCGCGTCGCTCCGGTCGATCTTGTTGACGACGACGATCGCCGGAAGACCCAGGTCCAGTGCCTTGGACAGGACGAAGCGCGTCTGGGGCAGGGGTCCCTCGGCCGCGTCCACCAGCAGCATCACGCCGTCCACCATGCGCAGCGTGCGCTCCACCTCGCCCCCGAAGTCGGCGTGGCCGGGCGTGTCCACGATGTTGATCTTTACGCCCTCGTAGGTCACGGCCGTGTTCTTGGCCATGATGGTGATGCCCTTCTCGCGCTCGAGGTCCATCGAGTCCATGACGCGCTCGCGGACGTCCTGGTTGGCGCGGAAGGTGCCGCTCTGCCAGAGCATGGCGTCGACCAGCGTGGTCTTGCCGTGGTCCACGTGCGCCACGATGGCGATATTGCGCAGGGAAGGGTTCATCGTGTTGCCGGAGGTGGGAGCAGCCTGATAGAACGCCCAACGTCACGTTCGGCTGCCCGAAGTCCGTGAAGTTATCGCGGGATCGACGACCGAGGCGGTTCCTTCCCCCTCTTTGGACGTAATACGGCGGACGGAACAGAGATCAGACCCTCCTTCAGGTATGGACCCGAACGCGCTGCTCGACCGACTCATCCTGGAATGGCCGCTCCTGGAGTGGATCAAGACGATAGGCCTGGCTGCCGTCGTCGCGTTGGCGCTCGTCGGTGTACGGAAGGTCGCCTCGATTCACTTCGGCCGCCTCGCCGACCGGACGGCGAATCGCCTGGATGACGTCGTCGTTGCCCTGATACGCGGGGCGCGGACCTTCTTCCTGGCCCTGGTCGCCCTGGCGATTGCAGCGACCGTGCTCGATGCCCCGGCCTCCTCGTACGGCGTCGTATGGCGACTCTTCTTCCTCGCGCTGCTTTTGCAGCTGGGCCTGTGGGGCAACGATATCATCGGGGTCGCGGGACAGTGGTACGTACGGAAGGAGGAGGGCGAGGAGGGGGACCCCAGCAGGATCACGGCAGCCCGCGCGTTCGGTCTTGTCGCGAGACTCCTCCTGTGGAGCATTCTTCTCATTCTCACGCTGGACAACTTCGGCGTGGACATCACGGCGCTGGTCGCCGGCCTCGGCATAGGCGGAATCGCCGTCGCGCTGGCGGTCCAGAACGTCCTTCAGGACATCCTGGCGTACATATCGATCCTGGTCGACCAGCCGTTCGTGATCGGAGACTTCCTCAACGTGGGAGAGATGTCGGGCACGGTCGAGCATGTCGGGATCAAGAGCACGAGGCTGCGAAGTCTCTCCGGCGAGCAGCTCGTCTTCTCGAACCAGGATCTGCTTTCGAGCCGCATCCGGAATTTCAAGCGGATGTTCGAGCGTCGCATCCTGTTCCAGGTCGGCGTCATCTACGGGACGCCGGCCGAGCAGCTCGAGGCCATCCCCGGGATGATGCGCGAAGCGATCGAGGCGCAGGACGAAGTCCGGTTCGACCGAGCCCACTTCAAGTCGATGGACAACTACGCACTGACCTTCGAAGGTGTCTACTACGTGCTGCTGCCGGAGTACGCGGCCTACATGGATCGCCAGCAGGCCATCAACATGGTCCTGTACCGGCGGTTCGGGGAGGAAGGCATCGAGTTCGCGTTCCCCACGCAGACCCTCCACGTGGAGACGTTTCCCGGAAGCGAGTAGCCTACTGCTCGCGAAGGGCCAGGCGGATCAGCGCCTCGATCGACTTCTCGTCCGGGTGCTGCTTCTCCACCGCGCGCAGGGCCTTTTCGGCCGCGGAGCGCGAGTAGCCGAGGGCTTCGAGGGCGGCCAGCACGTCCCCCCGGGCTCCGGTGGACGCCGAGCCGTCGGGTCCGCCTCCCGCGAGGTCGAGTTTCTCGAACCGGTCGCGAAGCTCCACGACGAGGCGTTCGGCCGTCTTCCGGCCGACACCGGGAATCCGGGTCAGAAAACCGGCGTCTCCGGCCGAAACGTGTGCGCGTATCTCGACAGGCCGCATCGCCGACAGCGCGGCCAGCGCCAGTTTGGGTCCGACCCCCGACACGGCCAGCATCATCCTGAAGACGGCCCGCTCGTCGGACGTGGCAAACCCGAAGAGGGTCATCGCGTCCTCGCGCACGTGAAGGTGGGTGAGCAGGGACACCCTGGCGCCCCGGTCCGGCAGGGCCTCGAACGTCGAAGTGGGAATGAGGACCAGGTACGCGACGTCCTGGACGTCGAGGACGACCTCGGTCGGGTGCTTCTCGACGAGGGAGCCGGTGAGCCGCGTGATCATGGGTCAACCCGGTTTTCTGATGCGACGCGCCGGCGGGTCCAGCGCATGACGATCGGGACGCGCCGCCCCATGCCGAATGCCTTCGGACTCACCCTCAGTCCGGGCGGTGCCTGCCGGCGCTTGTACTCGCTGCGGTCCACCATGTCCAGGACGCGCAGAACGAGCGATTCGGGATGATCGGTGTCGGCAACGATGTGGGCAAAGTCCTGCTGCCGTTCCACGTACCGTTCCAGGATGTCGTCGAGCACGTCGTACGGAGGGAGCGAATCGGAGTCCTTCTGATCCGGTCGGAGCTCGGCCGACGGTGGCTTGTTGATCGTGTTCTCCGGAATGACGATCCGCCCCGCCCGCTCGTTGACATGCCAGGCGAGCTCGTAGACCTGCGTCTTGAACACGTCCGCGAGCACCGCCAGGCCACCGCTCATGTCCCCGTACAGGGTTGCGTACCCCACGGAAAGCTCGCTCTTGTTGCCGGTCGTCAGGATGAGGTGATCGAACTTGTTGGAGACGGCCATGAGGGTCGTGCCGCGTACGCGAGCCTGGATGTTCTCCTCGGCCACGCCGAATTCCGTGCCCGTGAATGCAGGCGCAAGCATCCGGTCGAACGCGTCGACCGCGGGCTCGATGTCGATCCGGCGGATAACGATGCCCAGGGCCTCGGACAGGGCCACCGAGTCCGTGACCGAGCCTTCGGACGAGAAGGCGGACGGCATGGTGACGCCCTCGACCCGTTCCGGCCCGAGGGCCGCCACCGCCAGGGCGCACGTCACGGCCGAATCGATGCCGCCCGACAGTCCGACCAGTGCCTTCGAGAAGGCGCCCGTCTTGCCGAAGTAGTCCCGGATGCCGAGCACGAGTGCGTCGTGGAGCTGGGCGACGCCGGAACGGAACGGCTCGGGATCGGCCGTGCGGGAGTCGATATCCCAGTAGATCAGGGCCTCCTCGAACGACGGTGCACATCGCAGGGTGGTCCCGTCTTCCGCATGCACCCTGCTGTCGCCGTCGAAGACGACCTCCGTGTTGGCCCCCACCTGGTTCACCAGGACGAATGGAACGCCGTGCTCCAGGCAGATTTCGCGGACGACGCGGTTCCGGACCGCGTGCTTGCCGACCGAGAACGGGGAGGCCGAGATATTCACGAAGAGATCGATGCCCAGCGCCGCGAGCTCGTCGACCGGGTTCGCGCGGTAGAGGTGGTAGGGGGCCTGTTCTTCGTTGTTCCACATGTCCTCGCAGACATGCAGGCCCAGGCGGAGTCCGCGGAACTCGACGACGGAACGATGCGGGCCGGGCTCGAAGTAGCGGTACTCGTCGAAGACGTCGTAGGTCGGGAGCAGCGCCTTCACCGCCCGCCCGATTTCCCGTCCTCCTTCCAGGAGAATCGCCACGTTCTGGAGACGCTTTCCGACCGGGTCCGGGTTCGGAACGGGGCAACCCACGATCACTCCGACGTCGGCCGGCACCTCGCGGGCCACGAAATCCAGCGTCGCCGCGGCCCCCTCGACCAGGCTCGAATTCTCGAGGAGGTCCAGCGGAGGGTAGCCCGTGATGCAGAGCTCGGGGAAAATGACGAGATCGGCGCCCGCCCGTCGCGCCTCCCGGGCGCGCTCGACGATGAGGCGGGCATTTCCGTCCAGGTCACCGACCGTGGTATTGATCTGGGCGAGGGCCAGGCGCATGGGACGACCGGTAAGAATCGAATTGGAACGCGCGGACGGACGCGGGGTGCCGACCGGCGAAGGACGATCATGCGTCCGCCCGACTCAATTCACGATGGACCGCATCCAACGGCATGGCCTGCCCCGTCCACAACTGGAAGGCTGCCGCCGCCTGGCCCACCAGCATGGGCAGTCCACCGATCGGGTCTGCACCCCGTCGGCGGGCGTCGGCGAGCAGACGGGTTCGGGCGGGTCGGTACACGAGATCGTACACCACCTGCCCTGCACGGAGCCCTTCCCCTTCCGATGCAGGCGTTCCCGTCGTGTCCGGATGCATGCCGAGCGGCGTCGTGTTGACGAGCAGTTCGTGGGTTTCGAGCACGTGCGGCGCGGCCGGCCAGGGCGTCGCGACGATCCGTCGGCCGACTGCGCTCCCCAGATCGCGGGCGAGTGTGAATACCTGTTCCTGTCGCCTCGCGACGACGGTCACGACCTCGGGGTCCAGCAGGCCCGCGGCGCCGGCGATCACGGCGCGCGCCGCGCCCCCGGCCCCCCAGACCAGCACCCGTCCGCCCCGCAGCCGCTCCACATGGGGTCGGAGCGGCCCCGTGAAACCTGCGATGTCCGTGTTGTACCCCACGAGACGCGGCACGCGGCCGGACCGGTCGACGACGACCGTGTTCACGGCTCCGACGGCTCGGGCCGTCTCGTCCACCCGGTCCAGGAGGGACAAGATCCGCTCCTTGTGCGGAATCGTGACGTTGAATCCGGCGAATCCCTCTTCGACGAGACGCCGGATGGCCGCCTGCAGGGCATCCGGAGGAACGTCCCGGGCCTCGTAGACGGGAGGGTGGCCCAGCGCGCCCAGGGCGGCATTGTGGATCGCCGGCGAAAGCGTGTGCGCGACGGGGTGGCCGATCACGCAGAGCGAACCCTGGAGCCGGAGACTACCCACCGGTCGCGAGGTTCAGGTCGACCTCTGCATAGCAGGTCTCGGTCTCCATGACACGAACACGGATCCGGGCAACGCCGATCTCCGCCAGGCGGTCGCGGGCTGCGCTCGCCACGAAGTCGGCGGCGAACCGGCAGAGGTTCTCGGCCGTCGTGTCGAACGGAAGCACGGCGTGCCGGAAGCCGTGGGACTGCACGATGCCGAGGAGTTCCTCGTCCTCCCGTGCGACGAGCGTCGCGTGATCCCACTCCGAGATGAGAGGGCGAAGCCAGCCCTTGATCTCGTGGAAGTCGACGACGAGCCCGTGATCGTCCACCGGCCCGGACAGCTCCACGAACATCCTGTAGGAATGCCCGTGCAGATGCCTGCAGCCTCCTTCATGCCAGGGCAGGCGATGGGCGGCCTCCCAGCGGAACTCCTTTGCGACCTTCATTCGCTTCCGTTGACCGGTACGCTATCCGGACGACGAAGATACGGAAGCGCCGGTGGTTTCCGGGTCCGGTGGGGGTGGCGGCGGCGGCGGAAGGTCCCGGATGATGGCCTTGATCTCCACCTCGATGGCCGTCAGCATCGAATCGACCTCGGGTTCCGACACGAGGCCCAGGGAGCGCAATCGACTCATGCGAGCGAGCGCCTCCGCGGCAGGTCCCAGTTTGAGCGTGTCGGACCGGGTGCCGGCCATGCGACCGAGTTCCTCGGAGCGCTCCACGTGCCGCTGCCGTTCGGCCCGGACCGCGTCGGTGAACCGAGCCCTCCACGACAGGGCCTTGTCCCGTATCAGGGGACGGGCTGCCACATCGCTCTCCAGCTTCTCCCTCAGGCGATCGTCCACCACGACGTGCAGCTTGCCGTCGGAGTAGAATCGGAGGGAGGGACCCGTGGGGCCGGGATCTTCCTTCAGGGTCTCGAAGAAGGCGACCATGGGCTCGAGTTCACTCGCCAGATCCTCCAGGTCCTGCACACGCACGTCGATCCGCGCCGATTTCGGCGGAGGTGGAATGTGTCCCTCGGGAGTGGGAAGAATGCCGGCGTCCGAGTACGCCAACCGGACGACCATCTCGGCATCCTCGGGTGCCAGCTTTTCGCCGGACGTCCCGAGGTTGAACACGGACGCGGCGTAACGCTCGATCTGCTCGGGCCGGACCTCGCCGCTTTTCACCCGCACCTCGAGCGTGTCGAGCGCGGCCTGTACGCCGGAACGCTCCCCGCCGTCGGGTATCATCGAGAGCAGGTGTCCGCCGATGGAATCGAGCGAAGCCGCCAGCAGGTCGGGTTCGTTGTGCGACACGTACAGGTAGCCGCCCACGGCGACGACGAGGAGGGTGCCGATAACGCCATATTCACGCCAGACAGAAATCATGCGACCGGGGGCGTCCGTCGAATCGGGAAGAGCCCGTTGGATACGTCCAAGCCCTTCTAAGTTTCCTGAGAACGCGTCGGCCTCTTCCCGTATTGCTCCCTGCGCAAAAAAAAGGCGTCCGGCCTTCCCACCAAAGGCCGGACGCTCCCCGTAATGGGGCGCCGTGTGAGGATGGCGCCCCGAGGTGATCGTTGGCGGCGATCAGCCGCAGCCGCTCGTGTTGCCGCAGTTGGGGCAGGAGTAGCAGGACCCAGCGCGGACGGTGATGGAACCGCAGTTCGCACAGGGTGGCGCGTCCTCCTGGTTCTGGAAGGAACCGGTTGCCCGCGGTGCGCCTTCCGACTGTGCCGCGATGGCCCGGTCGTTCTCCTGGATCCAGACGTCCACCGTCGTGCCCACGAGCTCGTCCACCGGCTCGGTCGGCGCGGAGAAGATGTCCATCTGCTCGGTGTCCGTGGCGGGCCGGGCAGCGTGGGTCGCGACCTTCACGGCTTCGGCCTCCTCGTCGCGGGCAGTGCCCAGGAACTTGAGGGACAGGTAGCGCGCGATGTAGTCCATGATGGACTTCGCGATCGGAATCTGCCGGTTGTTGGTGAACCCGCTCGGCTCGAAGCGCATGTGGCTGAACTTGTTGCACAGGTCTTCGAGTGGGACGCCCCACTGGAGCGCGATCGACATGCTCGTGGCGAAGGCGTCCATGAGGCCCGATATGGTCGAGCCCTCCTTGGCCATCGTAATGAAGATCTCGCCCGGCATCCGCGTATCCGGGTAGAGGCCGATGTGCAGGTACCCCTCGTGGCCGGCGATCGAGAACTTGTGCGTAATGGACGGGCGCTCGTCGGGGAGGCGTTTCCGCTCTGCCCGCGCCACGATCCGCTCCACGACGCGCTCCACGATCCGGGGCTCGCCCGATGCCATGCCGTCGCCGACCGACTCCGTGCTCTTGGTGTTCCCTCCACGGGAGGTGGCCAGCGGCTGGCTCCGCTTGGAGTTCTCGCGGTAGATGGCCACCGCCTTCAGCCCCAGCTCCCATCCCTTCCGATACGCGTCCGCGATTTCCTCCACGGTGGACGACTCGGGCATGTTCACGGTCTTCGAGATCGCACCCGAAATGAAAGGCTGGCACGCGGCCATCATCCGGACGTGGCCCATGTGGTGGATGGACCGCTCGCCCTTGAAGGGCTTGAAGGCACAGTCGAAGACCGCCAGGTCCTCGTCGCGGAGCTCCGGGGCGCCTTCTACGGTATCGTTTTCCTCGACGTACGCCAGGATGGCCTGCCTCTGCGCTTCATCATAGCCCAGCTTGGCCAGGGCTTCCGGGACGGTCCGATTGACGATCTTGAGCAGCCCGTCCCCCTTTCCGGCAAGCAGCTTGTACTTGACCAGCGCGATGTCGGGCTCTATGCCCGTCGTGTCGCAGTCCATCATGAAGGCGATGGTTCCGGTCGGCGCGAGCACGGTGGCCTGGGCGTTCCGGTAGCCCCAGCGTTCGCCGTTGATGAGCATCCGATCGGCGGACTCGCGGGCTGCCTGGAGCAGGTAGTCCGGGCAGGGCGCGGCGATGTCCGCGACCGCGTCACGATGCATGCGCATCACGTCCAGGAACGGCTCCTCGTTCACCGCATAGCCGTCGAAGGGTCCGATCGCGGGGTTGCCCGCGATTTCGGCGCTGCGGGCGTAGGCCTCGCAGTGCTCGATGGCCGTTATCGCGCCGGCCACGGCGCGTCCGGCATCCGAGTCGTAGGGGATGCCCATGGACA
>JAHEEH010000458.1:822-2434 GCA_024640835.1 Bacteroidota bacterium | reverse complement strand
ACGCCATGAGCGCACGAATACCGGCCCAGCCGATTTCTTTCTCGTCGCCCTCACCCACGTCCAGGTAGGCCCGGCAATAGCCGTGCGCCCGTTCGATGACGGCCGCACTCTGCGTGGACCGGGTATCGGTCCACCAGCCCAGGAAGGTGTCGTTGTCGTGCGTTCCGGTATAGGCGACCAGGCGACGGTCGTAGTTGTGCGGCAGGAATTCGTTCTCCGGACCCGAATCGAAAGCAAACTGGAGAATCGCCATGCCCGGGAAGCCGAAGCGATCCATGAGATCCGTCACGCCCTTCGTGATCACGCCCAGGTTCTCTGCCACCACGGGAAGCGTGCCCAGCTCCGCCTCCATGGCCCTGAAGAGCCGGGCACCCGGTCCCTTGACCCACCGGCCCCTGACGGCGGTCTCCTCGGACGCGGGCACTTCCCAGAAGGCCTCGAAACCCCGGAAATGATCCAGGCGCACCAGGTCCACCTGGTCCAGGATCCGGGCCATGCGCCGGATCCACCACGCGTATCCGTTGCGCTTCATCACGTTCCATCGGTAGATGGGATTTCCCCATCTTTGGCCGGTCTCCGAGAAGTAGTCCGGCGGCACCCCGGCCACGACCGTGCCGCGCCCCGCCGTGTCCAGATGGAAGAGCTCGGGGTTGGACCACACATCCGCGCTGTCCTGCGCCACGTAGATCGGAAGGTCGCCGAAAATCCTGATGCCCCGAGCATTGCAGTACGCCCGAAGGTCTTTCCACTGCCGGTCGAACAGGTATTGCCAGAACCGTACGCGCCGGATCTCCAACGCATGTTCCTTCTCCGCCCGCTTCAGCGCCGCAGGCTCCCGGGCGGCGATCGGGCGCGGCCATGCCGTCCACTCCTCGCCCCCGTTCTGGGCCTTCACGGCCTCGTAGAGCGCGTAGTCGTCCAGCCAGTCGGCGTGCCGATCGCAGAACGCCTTGAAGTCGGCCGCCGAAATTCGAGACCCTCCGGCCTCGAACCGCTCGAATGCCCGTCTGAGGAGAGTCTCCTTGAACGGAAGGACCCGCTGGAAATCAACCCATTCCGCCGGAAACCTGGGTGCTCCCTTCAGGTCATCGGGCCCCAGGAGTCCGTCCTCCACGAGGCGCTCCGGGCTGATGAGCCATGCGCTTCCGGCGAACGTGGAAGGCGACGAATACGGCGAGTAACCGTACCCGACCGGCACCAGGGGCAGCACCTGCCAGATGGTCTGACCCGCTTCCTCCAGAAAGTCGGCGAACCGGAATGCCGACGGTCCCAGGTCTCCGATACCGAACGGCGAGGGCAGCGAGGTGACGTGCAGCAGAATCCCGCTGTGCCGGGTCGAATCCATGATTGATCCACGTTGGTTCTTCGCCGCGAGGCGGCGCGAAAGATAAACCGCCCGGAACCGATCGTCACACCGTGGATCCCCGATTTCCGGGTCGACTCGCAGTGCTCACGTCCGTAACAAAGGCCCGGCGGGGCGCGTAGCATCGTTCTGTGCCACCAGCCAACCCGCGGCATGCAGAGCTTCCTCGAAACGCTCGAACCGGCCGACCTGCAGTTTCTCGTCGGCATCGTCGAGAGCCCCGTCACGCTCACCGACGACGCCCGGTTG
>JAHEEH010000458.1:0-812 GCA_024640835.1 Bacteroidota bacterium | reverse complement strand
GGCGATGGAGTCGGGTGACGACCCCGGAGCGCGGCCCGATCTCGCGGCGGCGCTCGATCGGGAGATCCGCTACCTCGGCAGTTCGGACCTGGCGTACGCATTCCGTTCGGTGACCGGGCAGCGGCCCGGCGTCTCGGCCGAGGAAATCGTGCGGGATGTATCGAACCAGCTCAAGGTGCCCTACCGGGGTCTGGGGACGCTCGAGGACCAGTTGGCTCACCTGGCGGAAGCGTACGCCACGCGGGCGTTCGCCGACCTTTCTCCGGCCGAGCAGCAGCGTATGCTGGAGGAACTCGGCGTGGAACGGGACAAGGCATCCGCCTTTCTGAAGCGTTCCGCCGGAGTATTCGCGCTCCCCGTGATGATCGAGGCCTTCAACGTGGTTGTGGTGCAGGGCCTGATCAAGACCATCATCTTCGGGACCATCGCACGGCTCATAGGAAAGCAGCTGGCGGCCAAGCTGTTCGCCTTCCTGGCCGGCCGCGTTCCGTGGTGGGTCGGATGGATCGGACCGGCGGCCTGGACCCTGTCGCTTGGCTGGACCGCGCTCGATCTCCAGGGCCCGGCCGCACGGAAGACGGTGCCCGTCATGCTGTACCTGGGGTTGTGCGCGGTGAGAAACCGATCGGTGCCCGTCACGGGGAACTGATCGCGGAGAACTCCCCGTAGACCTGTGCCGAGAGGCGCTCGGCGGTGTCTCCGTCGAGGTCGGTGATGTCGGCCCCCCTCACCGGACTCGCGCCCGCCGTGTCCACGTACAGCGTGCAGAGACCCAGACGGCGCTGGAAGAACGAAGCCCTCGTGTGGAGCAC
>JAHEEH010000056.1:4676-8481 GCA_024640835.1 Bacteroidota bacterium | reverse complement strand
CTCGCATCGAGCCTGAACCGGATGTCGGACACCTTCAAGGACCGCATCGGGGACCTGCAGCGTCTCGCCGCGCTCCAGAACGAATTCCTGGGAAACGTCTCCCACGAGGTCCGCAACCCGATCTTCGCGGTGGGCGGCTACCTGGAGGCGTTGGCCTCCGGGACCCTCAGTGCCGACCAGCGCAGGTTCTATGCCGAGAAGGGGCTCGCCAACCTGGAGCGTCTGAACAACCTGTTCAACGACCTGATCGAGATCGCGCGGCTCGAGTACCGCGAGGACATGATCAAGACGGTCGACTTCGACCTGTACGAGCTGGTCGAGGAAATCGCGGAGATGCTCCACGCCAAGGCAACGGACAAGGGACTCGAGCTGATCACCGACAACCCGGTCCTGTGGACGCATGCCGACCGCAACCGGATCCGGCAGGTCCTGGTGAACCTGATCGACAACGCGATCGCGTATTCGGACGAGGGCATCGTCCGCTGTCGGTATCGACGACACCTGGACAAGGTCCGCATCGAGGTCGTGGACACCGGGCGCGGCATCCCGGAGGAACATCTCGAACACATCTTCGAGCGGTTCTACCGCGTGGATCCGGATCGGTCACGAAAGAGCGGCGGGACCGGGCTCGGGCTCTCCATCGTGAAACAGATCCTGCACGCGCACGGCGAAACCGTGCACGTCGAGTCGACGGTCGGACGGTCCACCCGGTTCTGGTTCGAGCTGCCGCTGGTCCATCCGGCCACGTGACGCCCCCGGCGCGCCCCGCTGCGGTGGATTGCCGGGCAAACAAATGAGGGATCTGGAGCGTACACCCGCTTTGGCCGGATTCCACGCGATTCCGGACCCCGTTGAACCGCCCACCTTCACGGAATGGCCCGAAACTCGCGCAGAAGCTCCCGATCCGCGGCAACGGTCCCGTCCGGCAACGGACACTCGGGGCACGTCGTGACCGACGGTGATGAGGCTGCCGACGTCGTCATCGGAGACGAGCTCTCTTTCGATCCCGTCGGACCCGAGGACTTCGAGCCGGCCACGCTGCTCGGCGTGTACCGGACCATGCTCGTCTCGCGCAGGCTGGACGAGAAGATGCTCACGCTCCTGAAGCAGGGGAAGGGCTACTTCCACATCGGTTGTGCAGGGCACGAGGCCGCACAGGCGGCGGTCGGACTGCTCAGCCGTCCTGGCCACGACTGGTTCAGCGGCTATTACCGGGATCTCATGATGTACCTCATGCTGGGTGGCACCCCGCGTGAGGTCATGCTCCATCACCTGTCCAAGGCCGACGATCCGAATTCCGGCGGCCGCCAGATGTCGGAGCACTACTCCAACCGGGAGCGGCATGTCCTCCCCCTCTCGTCTTCGGTCGGGGCCCAGTTTCTTCCCGCCGTAGGTGTCGGCCTCGCCATTCGGCGGGATCCGGGTTCCGATGCCTACGTGTACTGCTCCTGCGGGGACGGAGCCACGTCGCAGGGAGAGTTTCACGAG
This sequence comes from Bacteroidota bacterium, assembly GCA_024640835.1. Taxonomy (GTDB): domain Bacteria; phylum Bacteroidota; class Rhodothermia; order Rhodothermales; family UBA10348; genus JAHEEH01. The sequence continues at coordinate 6,993 of JAHEEH010000056.1, read as the reverse complement.
GCGCTGAACTGGTCCGCGCGGGCCGGCATTCCCGTTCTGTTCCTGGTCCAGGACAACAAGTACGCGATCTCGGTCCCCGTGCACGACCAGACGGCCGGCGGAAGCGCCGTCAAGCTCGCGCGCGGATACGAGGGACTTCGCCGGGCGCACGTCGACGGAACCGACTTCTTCGAGACCTGGTCCGCGGCCCGGGCCGCCATCGACTCGATGCGGAGCGGCGGCGGGCCGGTCTGCCTGGTCGCCGATCTCGTGCGCCTTCTCCCCCACTCGTCGTCGGACAACCACGCGAAGTACCGCTCTCCCGAGGAGCTCGAGGCCGATCGCCAGGTGGACCCTGTCCTGCGGTTCGAGCAGCGACTCACCGCCGCCGGCCTGCTGGACGCCGCGTCGATCGCCCGCACACGCAAGGAGGTGCAGGAGGAGGTGGACGAGGCGGCCGTCTGGGCCAGGGACCAGGCCGACCCGGATCCTTCCACCGCGCTCCGGCACGTCCTGTTCGAGGGCGACCTGGGACTCGAGTACGAGCGCTCGACACCTGCAGGCGGTCCTGTCGTCATGGTCGACGCCATCAACCACGCGCTGCGCGAGGAGATGGCCCGTGACGAGCGCATTCTCGTGTACGGCGAGGATGTGGGAGGAGACAAGGGCGGCGTTTTCACGGCCACCCGGGGCCTTACCGCCCGGTTCGGCGCGGACCGGTGCTTCAATTCGCCGTTGGCCGAGGCCTCGGTCGTCGGCACGGCCGTCGGACTCTCGGCTTCCGGATTCAGGCCCGTGGTCGAAATCCAGTTCGGAGACTACATCTGGCCGGCCGCGTCGGCGCTTCGCAACCAGGTGGCCTCGTTCCGCTACCGGTCCAACGGCGCATGGGGCTGCCCCATGGTGATCCGGGTGCCCGTGGGCGGGTACATCCATGGCGGGCTGTGTCACTCGCAGAACATCGAGGCATTCTTCGGCCACATGCCTGGCCTGGTCGTGGCCTTTCCCTCGACGGCGGCCGACGCCAAGGGACTGCTCAAGACGGCGATCCGGATGGAGGATCCCGTGCTCTTCCTGGAACACAAGGCCCTGTACCGGGCCGCGGCGGCCCGCTCGCCGGAACCCGATGCGGACTACCTCCTCCCCTTCGGCAAGGCCCGCCGCGTCCGGGAGGGATCGGACGTGTCGGTCATCACGTACGGAATGATGGTGCACAAGGCCGCCGCCGCCGCGCGACAGCTCGAGAAGGAGGGGATTTCGATCGACCTCATAGACCTCCGTACGCTCGTGCCGCTCGACCAGGACGCCGTTCTAGCATCCGTACGGCGGACGGGGCGGGCCCTCGTGGTCTACGAGGACAACGGCTTCGCGGGCTACGGCGCGGAGCTCTGCGCCCAGATCGCGGATCTCGCATTCGAATCGCTCGATGCCCCGATCCGCCGCGTCACGGCCGCTTTCGCCCCCATTCCCTTCGCCGATCCCCTGGAGCGTGCCGTCCTGCCCGACGAGTCGGACATCGTGGCGGCCGTGCGCGACCTCGCCGCCTGGTAGACGAACCGGGCCTCACGCGCGGGCCAGTGCCCGGTCCAGGTCCTCCAGCAGGTCGTCCACGTCCTCGATTCCGACGGACAGGCGAATCAGCGCGTCATGCAGTCCAGCCGCCAGGCGCTCGTCACGCGGGATGCTGCCGTGGGTCATGGTGGCCGGATGGTTCACGAGACTCTCGACTCCCCCGAGGCTCTCGGCCAGCGTGAACACCCGCGTGGACGACAGAAAGCGGTTGGCGGCGCCAATCGACTCGTCCGCGAGTATAAAGGACACCATCCCGCCGAAGTCCTTCATCTGCCGGACCGCGAGTTCGTGACCGGGATGGTCGGGAAGCCCCGGGTAGTACACCCTGCCTACCGATGGATGCCCGGCCAGGAAGTCGGCCACTCGTGCGGCGTTCGCGCAGTGCCGCTCCATGCGAAGGTGGAGCGTCTTCGTGCCTCGCAGCGTCAGAAAGCAGTCCATGGGCCCCGGAACCGCCCCGGCACTCTTGACCAGGAAACGCAGGCGCTCGTTCCACTCGTCGTCGTTCGTGCACACGGCCCCGCCGATCACGTCGGAATGCCCACCGATGTACTTGGTGGTGGAGTGCACCGCCAGGTCTGCGCCCAGCTCGAGCGGTCGCTGCAGGAAGGGCGTCGCGAAGGTGTTGTCGACCGCCACCGTGGCGCCCCGATCCCGGGCCATCGCGGAAAGGGACCCGATGTCCACGATGCGCAGGAGCGGGTTCGTGGGGGTCTCCAGCCAGAGCAACCGTGTCGACGGTCTGAAGGCACGCTCGACGGCGTCC
>JAHEEH010000056.1:2689-4666 GCA_024640835.1 Bacteroidota bacterium | reverse complement strand
GTCCGGAGTCGACATGTCCACGAAGCTCGACTCGATGCCGAAGGGGCCGAACACCTGCCGCATGAGCCGGTAGGTCCCACCGTACAGGTCGTTCGACGCGATCACATGGTCGCCCGGTCTGAGGCACTTCACGATCGCGTCCGTCGCAGCGACGCCGGACGAGAAGGCGATTCCGTGCCGGGCCCCCTCGAGCGCCGCGAGATTCCCCTCGAGCGCCGTGCGCGTCGGATTCGAGACGCGCGCGTACTCGAACCCGTTGTGTTCACCGGGCGCCGACTGGGCATACGTCGACGTCTGGTAGATGGGCGGCATGATCGCTCCCGTCGACGGATCGGGGACCTGCCCCGCGTGGACGGCAAGCGTGGCGAATCGGGAGGCGTTCAGCGGTCGGTCGTCGGCCATGGAGTCGTCTCGTACGGTGCGCGGGGGTGGAGCCAGACCAAACAAGAAGGGCCCGGATTCGACGAACCCGGGCCCCGCTCGAAGTCCATCCGGGTCAATTGTCCTCGTAGCCGGCGCAGGAGGCAATGCCCTGGGCCATGTCCAGCTGGTTCGTCTGGACGTACGACTGGTACAGGGCCTGGCACACGGCCGTCGAGCTCTCGCCTTCCGACTCGAACAGGACGCGCGCGCGCTCGAGCGGCCCGACCGCCGCTCCGAAGAGGCTGCGCCGCTCATCCGCCAGGCGATCGATTTCCGCCTCGGCCGCCGCAATGTCGGACGCCGACATCGAGTCGCGGTTGGAACGCAGATTGTCGTCCAGTTCGTTGATGCGGTTGTTGACGTCGACGGCCTTGTTGATGTAGGCCGCGCCCAGGTTGTACTGGGCATTCCCGTATTCGGGATCGATCTCGACGGCCTTCTCCAACTGGACGATCGCCTCATCGTACCGCTCGGCCGCCACGAGAAGCGAGCCGAAGTTGTAGCGGTAGAGCTTGTTCTCCGGATCGCTCTCGACCGCATCCTCGTACACCTGGAGCGCCCTGTCGGCCATGCCGGCGACCTGGTACGCGTTCAGCAGCTCGGCCTGCACGTCGGGATTGTTCGGATACATCTGGGAGACGTTCTCGAGCACCGTGACGGCGTCCGCGGCCCGGCCGTTGGTCTGGTAGAGACTCGCCAGGAACCTGTAGGTGTCGATCTCCGAATCGCCGCGTTCGATGGCCTTCTCGAAGGGCTCGATGGCGTCGGCGTTGCGCCCCGCGTTCATGAGCGCATACGCCTGGTTCACGTAGGCGCCACCCGAATCGGGCTGAATCGTCGAGGCCGCACCGAAGTAGGTCGCGGCGGCATCGAACTCCGCGGTGTCGTTCTGGCCGCGGTTGAACGCCTGGATGCCACGCTGAAACTCGTTCACGTAGGCGATCGCCATCGAGCGCGTGATCGTCTCGCGAAGCGTCGCGTCCACGGCCAGCGCGGCGTCGAACGCGTCGATCATCTCACCGATCAACTGCACATTCTCATCGACGCTCATCGACGCGAATGCCATCTCGGAAAGCACGCGGCCCTTGAGTTCGAGAGCCTCGGCATTGGCCGGGTCCTTGGATATCGCGATCTCGAGATTCTCGAGCGCACGAGCGTAGTCCTTGTTTCGAAGGTCGAGCTTGGCACCCTCCACATTGGGGTCGCTCGAGCATCCGTCGGCACCCATGAGGAGGAGGCCACCGACAAGGAGGGCGAAGACGGCGGAAAGACGCTTCATGACGGGCAGGTCGGTCAGAGTGGTCAGGTCGGCTGAGGGATCGATCGTGCCGGACCGTCGTCCATGGCGGTCGCAGGCACGAAGGGCCTATCGGTTCAAGGTAAGGTGGGACCCTGCGCAGGGCCAAACGGCAGGATCAAGAGTTGTCGAATAGGATTCGTAAACTCTCCGCCCGGCGAATACGATTGGACCGAACGGAGGCGCACATTCATTCGGGTGAACGACCCTTCGGCGGCGTCTGGTGCGCCTCGGTGACCCCGCTCCGGCCCGACCTG
>JAHEEH010000056.1:0-2679 GCA_024640835.1 Bacteroidota bacterium | reverse complement strand
GGCCATCGACGTGGATCGGCTCGAGCGGCATGTCCGCGGGCTGCTCGCGGACGGGTGCGACGGCGTCGCCCTGTTCGGCTCGACGGGCGAGGGAAACAGCTTCACCGTGGTCGAAAGAGCGGAATGCGTGCAGGAATTGGCCCTTCGAGGCCTTCCCATGCACCGCGTGCTGGTCGGTGCCGGTGCATGCGCGGTGCCCGACACCGTGTATCTCGCACGGGTGGCGCATCGCGCGGAATCGGCGGGCGTCATGGTCCATCCGCCCTTCTATTACCGGGCGGCTTCCGACGACGGCCTGTTCGATTTCATGCGTGCCGTCGTCCACGGCATGGGGGACAGGACGTTGCCGGTCGTCCTCTACCATTTTCCCCGGTTGATCGGCGTCGGGTACGGTCCAGAGCTCATCGCCAGGCTCCGGGAATACCGGCCGGACGTGTTCTCGGGACTCAAGGACTCGTCCGGCGACCTGGAGCGGATGGCACGCATCGCGGAGGCCCATCCGGAGTTCTCCGTCCTGGCGGGCACCGAGCGTCTGCTTCTCCCGCTCCTGGACCGCGGCGGCGCCGGCTGCCTGACCGCCACGACCAACCTGACGTCACGCCTCGCGCAGCGGGTGTTCCGCGAGCGCCGCCCGGAGGACCAGGACCGGCTGACGGCCGCCCGGGAGGCGCTCGAGACCGCACCCTTCATCCCCGGGGTCAAGCAGCTCCTGGCCGACCGGGACGGCGATCCGGGATGGCTCCGGATCCGGCCACCGCTCGAACCGGCCCCTCCGGACGTCGTGGAGAGGCTGCGGGCCGCCGTCGCCCTGACACGCCCTGACGTTTCTGCATAGCCGCCGTGCAATCCTGGCAGGCTGCCCGAAACGGGCGTGCCAGCATTTCACGGGAGCTTGTCACGGTGTCCGAAGCGCCCTTCGATCCCGTGCCGATTTGGCGCAGACCGGGCATTGGCACGTCCGTTGAATGGTGGAGGGTCAAACGGCTACCGCCAACCATCAGACCCATACTCGCCATGACACAGCTCATCCGTTTCTCGCCCGCTACCGACATCCGTCGCATGCAGAACGAGTTCGAGCGCATGTTCGGCTCCATGTTTCCGCCCGTGCGCAGCGAGGACCCCGAGGCCGAGACGGCCGTCTGGGCTCCGCGCGTGGACCTGGTCGAGAACGAGGAGGCGTACACGATCCACGCCGACCTCCCCGGACTCGCGAGGGAGGACGTGAACGTGAACTTCCACGACGGCGTCCTGTCCATCAGCGGCGATCGCCAGGCCGAAGCGTACGAGGAGAAGGACAACTGCGTTCGCCTCGAGCGCAGCTACGGCCGGTTCTATCGCTCCTTCACACTTCCCAAGAGCGTGAAGCACGACGCCATCGAGGCCGGCTACGAGAATGGAGTCCTCTCCATCCGCGTGCCCAAGGCCGAGGAGAGCAAGCCCCGCCGCATTTCGATCTCGTAACCCTTCGTGACGCTTCGGTCGCGTCCCTCTCGCGACCGACCCGGACAGACCCCGGCAGGCCCGTAAGCCCGTCGGGGTTTGCCCGTTCAGGCGGTCCCGGCATCCGGAGTCGGGCGGATTCAGTGACCGGCCAGGGGCAGCCGCATGGTGAACGAAGCGCCGCCCTCCGGTCGATTCGAGGCCGTCAGGGTGCCCCCGTGCGCGTGAACCACGGCGCGCGCTATGGCCAGCCCCAGTCCCGTTCCCTCGCCCGACCGGGTGCGGGCCTCGGTACCCCTGTAATACCGTTCGAAGAGCTGTTCCACCCGATCTTCGGGAATGCCCTTGCCGGTGTCCTCCACGCTGACCACGACGTCCTCGGCGTCCGTCGATGCCGAGACCTCGATGCGTCCTCCCGGGGGCGTGTGACGGATGGCGTTCACGAGCAGGTTGTCCAGCAGGCGAAGCAGCCGGACGCCGTCCGCCTCGATGACCGGCAGGTCGGGCTGGAGGCGCGCCTCGATGACCTTTCCCTCCGCGCGACATTCCTCCCCGTGACGCGACACGGCCTCGGAGACCAGCTCCGCCACCGGGACCGGCTCCATGCGTAGCAGCGGGTCCGGACTGTCCAGGATGGCGAGCTCGAACAGGTCGTCGACCAGGCGACGGAGGTACCGGGCCTGCATCATCGCGGATTCCAGCTGCGCGAGGGCATGCTCCGTGTCGCCGTCCGCGAGGTGGCGGCGGGCCTCCTCGACGCGCCCGTTGAGCGCCGTCAGCGGAGTGCGCAGGTCGTGCCCCACGTTGGCGATGAGCTCCCTGCGCAGGCGATCCGTGGATCGGAGCCGGTCGAAGGACTCGGCGACGGCATCGGCCATCGCGTGAATCGATCGCGCGAGGCGGTCGAACTCGGCCGGCCCACGCAGGGGAATGCGCGCCTTGAACTCCCCGCGACCTATCGCCTCGATGTGCCGTGTGAGCGCCCGGACCGGACGGACCAGCTGCCACGTGAAGGCGGCGCCCAGCACGATGGCCAGGGCCAGGACGAGCGCGGAGCCGACCGCCAACGCGCGCACCACGGCATTCCGCGCCGGTTCGAGCTCGCGATCCAGCGTGCGTTCGAGCGGCATGACCAGGACCCCGCCGGCCAGGAATCCCGCGTCGTCGTACACCGGAGCCAGGGCCCATCCCGGATGCGCATCGGTGCGAACGGTGACCTCGCCCAGGGCCAGCAGCGAC
>JAHEEH010000457.1 GCA_024640835.1 Bacteroidota bacterium | reverse complement strand
ATGGGGCGGGCGGGTGCGGGACCCCGGATCACCGAAAGGGAAGGGGCGAGGCCGGTCGGATCGGTTCCCAGGAGGTCGGGCATGAGCGAGCGGGCCCGTTCCGCTATGCCCGCCACGGTGTCCGCCAGCGGGCCGGCACCCATGGATTCGAAGACATGTGCGGCGAGCGAGATGGCCGCCCACTCGGATCGCCTGAGCTGAAGCGCGGCGAGGTCGCCCGACGCCTCCTCCAGCACGTAGGTGTGGTGCGGCGCATCCCATTCTATGACGTAGCCGTACTGCCGGAGGTACTCCAGGTCGCTCATGATGGTGCGGCGGGACACCTCGAACTCCGCTGACGCGTCGGACGCGGTGAATCGACGCCCCTCGAGCAGCCACTGGCGAAGTTTGGTCTGGCGCCACATCTGGGGGCCCGTCACTCCACCCCTCGGAGCGATCGGTCTGTCGGAGGCGGACTGCACGGTCATGCTGATCCCGGTCTGTGCGGAAGGGAGTATAGGGGCAGACTGTGAAGTATTTCTTCACAGTGGCAGGTTCGGAGAGGGCGGAAGACGAATCAGGGGTAAGCGGAGGAGTGTGAAGTCACTCTGCACACCACCTCTCGTATCCTGGATCACAGGAACAAGACCACCGTCGCCATGAACCCCGAACCCGTGCCCTCCGAGATCGCACTCAGGCTGGACCAGCTCCGGCCCGACGCGCCGCAGGTCGTACCAGGCCTCCTGATCGTGCCCCTGTTGAGTGGGCAACCGGCCTCCCTGGATTACACATCGCTCGGGGCGGCCATCTCGGCAGGCCACCTCGTAGTCCGGGAGGTGAGCGAGGGCGGCTCCGTACCGCAGCTCATGGTCGAGAATGCCGGTGACAGGGCCGCACTGCTGCTCGACGGAGAGGAAGTGTCCGGCGCCAAGCAGAACCGGATCCTGAATTCGTCGATCTTCGTGGACGCACGCGGAAAACTGGTCGTGCCGGTCAGCTGCACCGAGGCCGGTCGCTGGCGATACACGTCGAGAACCTTCACGGATTCAGGATACGTGGCTCCGGCGTCCGTTCGCACCTCCAAGTCCCGGTCCGTGCACTTCGGTCTGAGGATGGGACAGCTCCATGTTTCGGACCAGGGAGACGTCTGGAGAGGGATCGACGACTATCACCGCCGGGCCGGAACCATGTCGGGAACCGGAGCCCTGCGGGACGCCATGGACCAGCGTCGAAAGGACCTGGATCACGCGCTGTCCACCCTGACGCGAATCGACGGGCAGGTCGGGTTCGTGGCCGTCGCGTCGGACGGATTCGTGGCCATCGACGTGGTCTCGAGACCCGACGTCTACGCCGACCTGCACGAGAAGCTGATCCTGAGCTACGTCGCGGAGGTCGTGGCGGGAGCCGGTGGAGCGGAGGTCCGGCTCGACGGACGGGTGGACGACTTCCTGGCGCGATTGCGGGTGGCCGGCGTGGAGCGGTATCCGTCCCCCGGGAGGGGGCGGGATCTTCGCCTCGAGTCCAGGGGCTTGCGGGGAGCGGCCCTCCTGGTGGATGAGGAGATCGTCCACCTGGGGGCCTTCTCAGAGCCGGAACGACCTGCGGCGGGCCCGATTCCGGAAGGGGCCACCATGCACAGGCGGCACTGGAGAATCTGACGGGAATACGCCGTTTGCACGGTCTCTTCCGAATGGGAATCGGGCGCAGGGTGCGGCCCCGGACCTATCTTCGTGGTGCTTTCGCTCGGCCCGGCACGAAGGTGCGGTCGAGCCCTACAAGGGGCTGCGACAATCCTTGTCACACACGCTCCCCTGTGGGTCGTTGCTTGTCGCTCGCACTACCAGAAAGAGACCATGCCTTCCGATACACGTATTGCGTCCCTGCGCAGGGACGCGCTGGCCTACCACGAGGGCGATCGCCCGGGAAAGATCGAGGTCACGCCGACCAAGCCGCTCCAGACGCAGCGCGACCTGTCGCTCGCCTATACGCCCGGAGTGGCCGAGCCCTGTCTCGTCATCGAGAAAGACCCCTCCGCGGCGCGGCGGTTCACGGCCAAGGGCAACCTGGTTGCCGTCGTGTCGAACGGAACGGCCGTGCTGGGCCTGGGCAACATCGGTGCTCTCGCCGGCAAGCCGGTCATGGAGGGCAAGGGCGTGCTGTTCAAGCACTTCGCCGACATCGACGTCTTCGACATCGAGCTCGACACCATGGATCCCGACGAGGTGATCCGCACGGTCAAGACGATGGCACCGACGTTCGGCGGCATCAACCTCGAAGACATCAAGGCACCGGAGTGCTTCTACATCGAGGAGCGCCTGCGGGAGGAGCTCGACATTCCGGTTTTCCACGATGACCAGCACGGGACGGCGATCATTTCGGGTGCCGCGCTGCTCAATGCCGTGGAACTGGTGGGGAAGCAGATCGGCGACGTCCGCGTGGTGGTGTGCGGGGCCGGCGCGGCC
>JAHEEH010000456.1 GCA_024640835.1 Bacteroidota bacterium | reverse complement strand
GGTGAGCAAGCGGCTCGGCAAAACGATCCTCGAGCTCGGGGGCAACAACGCGATCATCGTGACGCCCCACGCCGACATGGACCTGGTCCTCCCCGCGGTCCTCTTCGGAGCCGTCGGCACGGCCGGACAGCGCTGCACCTCCACCCGGCGGATCATCGTGCATGAATCGGTCCGCAGGGAGTTCACGGACCGGCTCGTCCGCGCCTATCGCGACGTCGAGATCGGCGACCCGCGACTGGAAGGCACGCTCATGGGACCGCTCGTCACGAAGGGTGCGGTATCCGACATGATGAAGGCCAGGCAGCGCGTGATCGACGAGGGCGGCGAAATCCTGTGTGGCGGCGACGTCCTGGAAGGCGACCGGTATCCCGGAGGCCACTGGGTGACCCCGTGCATCGCGACCGCCCGGAACGAGTACGACATCGTGCAGGAAGAGACCTTCGCCCCCATCCTGTACATCATCGGGTACGGCAAGGCCGACTCGTCGCCACGGGAAGCGGTCGACGAAATGAAGGAGGCCATGGCACTGCACAACGGCGTGCCGCAGGGGCTCTCCTCGGCCATATTCACCCAGCACATGCGGGAAGCCGAGCTCTTCCTGTCGCATCGTGGCTCGGACTGCGGCATCGCCAACGTGAACATCGGCACGAGTGGGGCCGAGATCGGCGGTGCGTTCGGGGGAGAGAAGGAAACCGGGGGTGGACGCGAGTCCGGATCCGACTCGTGGAAGGCCTACATGCGCCGGCAGACCAACACGGTCAACTGGTCCACGGAGCTTCCCCTGGCCCAGGGGATCAAGTTCGGCTGAGCCCGGGCGCCGGCCCCCAAATAGAATCCGCCGGACCCTTCGCCTGGGGCGCGGAGTCCGGCGGATGACTGCCGGGAACCGTGGGACCGAACGGGGCGGCCCGTTCGATTACAGCAGGAGACAACCCACGATGATCGCTCCGACGGTCAGGCCGAGGGAGGCGAGCACATGGGGGTCCGTATTCGGACCTGTATGCACGGGTATGAACATCACTCACTCTGTTTGACGCCGGGTCAGACCCGGCCAGTCCGGGCTACGTGCTCCGGACAGCAACGGTTTACGTCCCGTATCGACCGGCGTTGTGCAGGTTGCGTGGAGGATTGGGGAATTGGGCGGGAAGCCGCATGTCCCGGCTTCCTCGTCCGGCTACAGGGGCGAATCCACCTCCCGGCCGTTCGCCTCCGCCTCGGCCTCCCTCAGCGCCAGGGCAAGCGCCACGCCGACCGCCTGCGCGTCATCTCCGTCCGCTCCACCCTCTGCCAGCAGGTGAGCCCGAAGCTCCGCCTCTGCTGACTGCTGCTCGGAGGGGACGGACCGAAGGGTTCCCCCAAGGTGCACGAGCCGCACCAGGCGGGATGCGATGAAGACCGCACCAATGACGAGTATGGCAACGGAAAACCAGCTCATACCCGCAGTATCGGCCACTTCACGGCGGGCCGAAAGTGCATGACGTCAATCGCCGGAGCGGACGATGTCGTCTATCCAGCTGTATGCCGCCATCATGGCAGGAAATCCCAGCGTGGTCGTCGCGAGGATGGCGGCATGTCGCAGTTCGTCGTCCGAACAGCCCGCCGCACGGGCCTTCCGGGTGTGGGCGTGCACGGCGCCCTCCTGCTTCATGCCTATGGCGATGCCCAGCTTGACGAGCGCCGCGGTCCGCTCGTCGAGGGGGCCGGCCTTCTTTGTCGCCTCCCCGAGAGCCTGGTAGGCCTGACCCACCTCGCGGTGTGTCTCGATGAATTCCCGGAACCGTTTCGGTGGCTTGCTCATGGTCATTGACAGTGCCGTCCGTTGGGCATGATAGGTTTCAGCGACCGCCCGCGATCCGGCCGAACTCGTCCGAGACCCGGTTCAGGGTCGCGGAAACACGCTCGATCTGCTGCTCCGCTTCGGCGTACGCCCTCTCCTCGATCGCCTCGCGTACCCCTGGAAGGGTCTTCACCCCGTATCCCGTGTAGTAACCGGGAGCGTAGATCTGGTGCCGGAACCACGCCCGCCGGGGAAGTCCGGCCGGATCCGTAAGCAGGCGCTCCAGTCGATACACGCGCTGGTTCCGCGTATCGCTCACCGAGGTCTCGCCGAGCGCCGCGTCGGCCCGTTCCGCCTCCCGGACCAGTCGGTCACGGGCGTTGAGGAGTGGGGCGAAATTCAGGTGGGGAACCTCCTCGCGCACGGGGGGAGGTACGTTCGTCAGGGTGGGGTCGGCCGCAACGCCGTACGCGCCATCCCGAACCAGGGCGTTTGATCGGACGGTCTCCTCGCGACGGGTATCGGCCAGCTTCACGACCTCGTCCACGAAACGGGAAATATGGCTCGCCAGCGACCGGAATCGGAACGGCAGCACCTCCGCGTTGGCCAGGCGGAGTGTCGCATGCCCGACGACCTCGGCAAGCGCCTTTCCATACGCGAACTCC
>JAHEEH010000455.1 GCA_024640835.1 Bacteroidota bacterium | reverse complement strand
AGCGTGTGTTGGCTGGTTGGGGAGCCCTGGTGGTGGAGTCCCGCTGGAGGCCGCTGTGGGATGCGGTCAATCGGGAGCCCATCGAGCGCCATGGCGGACTCCGCGACTGTACATGAGTCGTCGCCGTAGTGCATGCGGTTCAGCCCCCCACCTACCAGTCACCACCATGAGCGCCTCCGATCGCCCCCCCCACCTCGCCAGGCGTAGAATGTGGACGCTTGCGACGTGTCTGTCTGTCGTTCTGATTCTCCCCGACGCGCACGAAGCCCTTGCCCAGCAGCGAAAGGGCGTCGTTTCGCAGGACCTGCTCCGACTCGAAGCCGAGTACCGGGCCGGAAAGCGAGATTCCGTGATGCAGGATGGTGGACCGGTGACGGAATCCATTCCCGTGTTCGATGGCCACGTCCCTATCGACGCTGCGTCGCAGTCCCCCCAGGCCCTCCTGGCCGAGCTCGAGGCTCTCGGGATGAAGAATGGAGCGGTGTACGGGTTTGTCGTCTCGGGGCTGCTCCCCGTTTCGGCCATTGGCGAGTTGTCATCGCTGCCGAACCTCCGCCTCGTACGCGCAGCCCTGTTGGCGTCGAATGCGGGGGCGGTAACCAGCCAGGGGGATCCGGCCATGCGCTCGGACGCGGCTCGAGTCGCGTTCGGGGTCGATGGAACCGGCGTCACGGTCGGAACGATTTCGGACAGCTACAACGCCCTCGGCGGTCCGACCAGTGGCGCGTACTTCGACATCGGAACCGGTGACCTGCCTCCGGAGGGAGTGGTGGTCCTCGAGGACCTCTCCAACGGCACCGACGAGGGCCGCGCCATGATGCAGATCATCCACGACGTGGCGCCCGGTGCGCGCCTCGGCTTCAGCACAGGCTTCGGCGGGATGGCTCATTTCGCTCTCGCCATCGAGGGACTCGCCGGGTGTCCGCCCGGATCGGCACCGGGATGCACGCCCGAGCCCGGATTTTCGGCCGACATCATCAATGATGACCTGTTCTACTACGATGAGCCGTTCTTCCAGGACGGGATCATCGCCCAGGCCGTCGATCACGTGGTGAAGGCCGGGGTCGTGTATTTTTCCTCGGCCGGAAACAGTGGGCGCGAGGCCTACCATGCCCCCTTCCGTGGAAGCGGTGTGATCGGGGGAATGGGTGGCGAGTTGCACGATTTCGACCCGGGGCCGGGTGTCGACGTTTCGCAGCGGATATCCATCCCTGTGTACAAATCCGTGCGATTCGTATTCCAGTGGGCGGACCGGTATTTATCGGTCAGCGGAGTTCCGGGCGCAGAGTCCGCCCTCAAGTTCATACTTCGCGATGAGACTGGATATCCCCGGGCAGCCAGCTACGACAGCTTCGTCGGGGGAGATCCGATCGAGGGTTTCAATTTCACCAATCCCGGAATCGACAAGGACGGCGACGGCGAGCTCGATACGGAATTCGACATCCAGATCGAGCTGTCCGAAGGCCCTTATCCGAGGCTGATGAAGTATGTGGCCTTTGTGGGCGGCGCGATCGACAACTTGACCGTGGAGGAATACGATACGCAGAGCGGCACGGTGGTCGGCCACTCGAACAGTCACCTCGGAATTGCCGTCGGAGGAGCCGCGTACTACGATACCCCCGCGTTTGGCGTGAGTCCCCCGGTCAAGGAACCGTTTTCGGCGGCCGGCTCGACTCCCATCTACTACGACGTCGATGGCAACTTCATAACCCCGACCGTCAGGCCCAAGCCGGATCTCACGGCTCCCCACCGGGGAAACACGACCTTCTTCGGATCGGACTCCGACGACGACGGCTGGCCGAACTTTTCGGGGACCTCCGCATCCGCCCCGCACGCGGCCGGAGTGGCGGCTCTTCTCATCGAGGCTGCGGGGGGACCCGGGAGCCTGTCCCCGAGCAGGGTGCTTTCCGCGCTCGAATCGACCGCCATCGACATGGACGACCCCTTGACCCCGGGATTCGACGTCGGATTCGATTTTGCCACGGGGTACGGTCTCATCGACGCGTACGAAGCCATCCGGCCATACACCGGTCCCCGGATTGCCCTGGACGTACTCGAGCAGTCGGTCCATTATGGAGACCAGATCGCCACGGTGACCATCACGGCGTCGGACTCCGGAGCAGGAGACCTGGACCTCGGCGTATGGTGGGTCTCGAATCGCTCGTTCGGAACGGTCCCCCCCGATGCCCTCGAGATCCTCCCGGCCTCCGGGGCATGTGGAACTGGCCCGGACGGTGGTGGGACGGAGTGCATCTGGACCCTGCAGGGGAAGATACTGGAGCCTGAAAGCGAGGTCCATCTGCATTTCACGGCAACCGATGACGACGGACTGTCCGGGAGTGCCGAGACGGTCATCAACGTCCTGGCCAGACCGGTCGCGGTAGCGTTCAGCACGTTGAATCCGGTTGCCATCCAGGTTGTCGCCGCGGGAGGTGCAAGCGGA
>JAHEEH010000454.1 GCA_024640835.1 Bacteroidota bacterium | reverse complement strand
CCCGAGCATCCCGGCCCCCGGTACGAATACGAGCTCGTGCCCATCCGCGGCAGCATTTCTCTCACCGATGTCGCGCGCATGGCCGGCACGGACGTGGCGACGATCCGGCAGCTGAATCCGTCCCTCCTCCGGAATCACCTTCCCCCGTCCCGGGATCCATTCCCTCTCCGGCTTCCGGTGGGCACGTCGGAGGCATTTCTGCTCGCCTACGCCGAACTGCCCCCCGAAGCGCTCAAGCCACCCGGCGAGCACATCGTGCGCAAGGGCAACACGCTCGGAGCCATCGCACGGGAGTACGGGGTGACCGTGAGCCGCCTGAAGGCCGACAACAACCTGCGTTCGGACATGATTCGGGTCGGACAGCGCCTGGTCGTGCCCATGTCCAGCTACCAGCCGCCGGTCGATTTCGTGGCCGGCGAGACCGAGGCGGTGCTCGTCCAGTACGGCGAAATGCGCAATCGGCCCATCGCGACCACCCTGGAGCCCCCGAGGCCCGCAGCGCTGACGGTGGCCCAGGCCGAAACGCCCACGGAGAGCGCCGTGGACAGGCCCGCCGCCGAGGGTTCCACCCGCATCCCCGTCGTGCTCGCGAGCACGGGCGCCGATCGGGAGGAAGACGCCAGGACGGTCGCGACCTACGAGGTCCGGCGTGGGGATGCGCTCTCCAGGATCGCGTCCAGCTACGGCGTGAGCGTCCGTGACCTGCAGCAGTGGAACGACCTCCGGTCCACGCGAATCCGCGTGGGGCAGGAACTCACCATCTACCTGAACGGGGGCGCACCGACGAGCGAACCGTCCGCGGAGCCGATCGAATACCGGGTGCGCTCGGGCGACACCCTCGGCCGCATCGCGGCGAATCACGGGGTTTCGCTCTCGGATCTGCGTGGATGGAACGGCATCCGGGGATCGGTCATCCGCCCCGGCCAACGGCTCCGGATCTATCCGTCCGGTACCGGCCACGAGGTGCGGACCCATCGCGTGGTCCGGGGCGACAACCTCTACGACCTCGCCCGCCGGTACGGCGTGACGGTCGCCGAGCTTCGCTCCTGGAACGAGCTGAACGGATCCCGCATCTTCCCAGGGCAATCGCTGCGAATCCTGCGATAGGGGCAGGTTTCGACGGAGCCCGGGACGGAAAGGCGGTGCCGGCGTCCGAGGCCGCGCTGCATCCGCGGCGCCCGGCGAACGTACCACCCGCGTCAGTGCACAATAACGCGGGACGACCATCCGTTTAAGGGTGGAGGTCACCGAGCCTCTCCGAACCCTGACCGCCGCGCTCCTTGCCAGATCCGGCCAGAAACCACACAAGCGACGAGGCGCTCATCGCATCCTACGTGGAGCGCGGTGACGAGGGCGCGATACGCACGCTGGTCGAACGCCATCAGCAGCGGATCTTCGGCTTCCTTCTCGGGATGGTCAGGGATCGAGAGACGGCGAATGACCTCTTCCAGGAAACGTTCTTTCGGATTCTGTCCGCACTCCGCAGCGAACGCGCTTCGTACAGCGACCAGGGGCGCTTCCTGGGCTGGGCGATGCGCATCGCTCGCAACGCGGCGCTGGACCACCTCCGAAGCCGGTCACGCTGGCTCGATGTGGATCAGTCCGCGCCCGAGGACGGATCCTCCTACTGGGACCGACTGACGGACGATGCCCCTTCGGCCGAACAGACCATGCAAACGACCGACCAGCGCGAGTGGCTTCGCGACAGCATAGACCGGCTTCCGCCGGAACAGCGCGAGGTCGTGCTGCTCCGGCACGAGTCGGAGCTGACGTTTCGCGAAATCGCCGAGCTGACGGGCGTCTCCATCAACACGGCTCTCGGACGCATGCGCTACGCATTGATCAATCTCCGCCGGATGATACCGGCCGAAGCACTCAGGACGGCAGAATCGTGACGGCACCCGCAGAACCTATGGACAGAAGGCTACAGCTCATCGCCCACCTCGACGAGGAGGAGATCGACGGCCTCGAGCCGCTCGAGACCCTTCTCGAGGACCCTGACCTGCGCAGGGAATTCCGCCTGCTGCAGGAGGCCCGCTTCGCGCTCGACCATCGGGAACGGGCTCGACCCGATCCCGGGACCGTCGACGCCGTCCTCGCGGCCGTCCGGCCGCCGACGGCCGATCGACCGCCACTCCGCCTGGTCCGCCTGCGAAGGGTGTTCGTTCCGGTGTCGGCCGCCGCTGCGGTGCTCCTCCTGTTCATGCTCAACATGCCGTTCACACAGCGATCCGACGAGGCGGCCGTCGCCCAGTCCGACATGGAGGAGACGGCGTCCGGCAAAGCGCCCGCAGAGTCGCTCCTCCGATCCCTGCCGCCTGCCGTACCCGAGCCGGCGCCGCCGGCGCCGCCGGCGCTCGCAGAGGCGAAAGCCGAAACCGGGATTGCGGGTGACGAGGCGTCGTGGGACAGCGGGCGCGATGTCCGCGCCCTATCCCGCCGCATCGC
>JAHEEH010000453.1 GCA_024640835.1 Bacteroidota bacterium | reverse complement strand
CGAGTGGCCCTCGACGAGACCTGGGACGTGACCGTGTGGGACGTGGCGCGGGGTGACGGACCGTGGATCATCGATTTCGTGTCCACGATCAGTCCGGCGACGGACTCGGCGCTCACCGTCAAGGCCTATCGATACCAGGGCTTTGCCGTCCGGGCGACCGGGCGGTGGAGCGACACCTCCTCCTCCATCCTCACATCGGAGGGATTCGACAAGACGACCGGCAACGCGACCCGCGCCCGATGGGTCGATATCAACGGGGAGTCCGACGTAGCCGCGGGCCGGTCCGGGCTCGTGATGATGACGAGGGCGGGCAACTACAACTACCCCGAGCACGTGCGCATCTGGCCGACCGGCATGAACGGGGGCGTGGAAAACGTCTTCGTGAACTTCAATCCGGCCCAGGACCGCGACTGGCTCCTGGCCCCGGGAAGCACGCAGTCGCTGGCCTATCGCCTGGTGGTGTACGACGGCGCGCTCCCGCCCGCTTCGGCGGAACGGTACTGGGGCGATTTCGCCGATCCGCCGCGCGTGACGGTCCGGCCCACGTCGGTGTCCGGCGCCCGGGTCTTCGTCTACACGCACAACGGCGAGGGGTACGTTCACGACAACGTCGCCGCGTCGGTCGCCGCGATTCGCCGTCTCGGCGAGTCCAACGGATTCGACGTGGAGGCGGGTGACGATCCGACGGCCTTCTCTCCGGAGAACCTGGCCCGATTCGACGCGATCGTCTTCTCGAACTCCAACAACGAGGCGTTCGACACGGACGTCCAGCGCCGCGCGTTCCAGGAGTTCGTGCGGGCCGGAGGGGGCTTCGTGGGCATCCATTCCGCGAGCGGCTCGGAGCGGGACTGGCCCTGGTACTCCAGGCTGCTCGGGGGAAATTTCGAGCGTCATGCACCCCAGCAGGACTTCACCGTGGAGGTCGTCGATCCGTCGCACCCGGCGACGGCTTTCCTGCCGGGGCGGTGGGACATCGTGAACGACGAGTGCTATTACCACGACGAGCTCAGCCCGGGAATACGTGTGCTGCTCGCCGCCGACCTCGACACGGTTTCAGACCCGCTGCGCGACCCGTTTCCGGGGACCCTTTTCGGAGACCGATTTCCGATCGCCTGGTTTCAGGAGTTCGACGGCGGGCGCCAGTTCTTCACGGCGCTGGGCCATCGTCCGGACGAGTACGACGATCCCACGTTCATGCGCCATATACTGGGAGGCATCCAGTGGGTCGTCGTGGGCGACGCGCCCTGACGCCTTTCCGGCCTTCGACCGAACGCCATTCGACATGAAGAACCGCCCGATTACGCGACGGGAGGCGGTCAAGCGGACGCTTTCGGGTGCGGCAGCGCTCGTGGCCGCACCGACCATCCTGCCGTCCTCCGTCTTTGCCCGCCCCGCCCCGTCCGACCTCATCGCGATCGGCCAGGTCGGCGCCGGCCGGATCGCCAGGGAGCATGACCTGCCCGAGGTGCTCAAGCACGGGGACGTGCGCGTAGTCGCCGTGTGCGATGTGGACCGCAATCGCATGAGCGACGGCAAGGCCTTCATCGAGCGGTGGTACTCGGAGCATCGGGGTTCGGAGCGGGTCGTGGACGTGCGCGAGGTGCCCGATTACCGTGACCTCGTGGAACGGGACGATCTCGATGCGGTGGTCATCTCGACACCCGACCACCAGCACTTCCTCCCGGCCGTTCGGGCGGCGCTCGCGGGCAAGGATATCTACCTGCAGAAGCCCCTGTCGCTCACCGTCGAGGAGGGACGGATCCTCTCCGACGTATGCCACCGGATGGGAACGGTATTCCAGGTGGGGAGCCAGCAGCGGTCCGATGCGCCGTGGCCGCAGTTCAGGCGCGCCTGCGAGCTGGTGCGCAACGGTCGGATCGGTGCGCTCCGCAGCGTGCAGGTGGGTCTGCCCGGGGATCCGTCCGGAGGCGATCCCACGCCGATGGCCGTTCCCGACGGGTTGGACTACGACACCTGGCTGGGCTCCACGCCCGTCGTGCCCTACACGGTGGACCGCGTGCACCCCCGGATCGGGTACGGCCGCGGTGGCTGGCTGCGGTGCGAGCAGTTCTCGGCCGGCATGATCACGGGATGGGGCGCCCACCACGTGGACACGGCGCACTGGGGCATGGGCACCGAGCACACCGGTCCGGTGGAGATCCGGGCCGAGGCCGAGTTTCCCGTCGAGGGACTGTGGGACGTGCACGGCGCGTTCCGCGTGGATGCGCGGTACGCGAACGGGGTCCACATGGTGATCTCGGGCGATCTCGAGAACGGCGTCCGCTTCGAAGGGGACGACGGGTGGATCTTCGTGACCCGCGGAGCCGCACAGGTCACGGCCAGTGATCCCGTCGAGGCCAACGGAAGCCCGTCCCTCCGGGCGAGCGACCCGGCCCTGCTGGACTCGGTGATCGGCGCCGAGGAGACCCGTTTGATACACGGCGAGGAGCAGCACACGAACTGGATT
>JAHEEH010000452.1 GCA_024640835.1 Bacteroidota bacterium | reverse complement strand
GACGACCTGGGGGTCACGGCCCTGTGGCTGAATCCCGTGCTCGAGAACTCGGGACGCGCTTCCTATCACGGGTACGCGGCCACCGACCTGTACCGGGTGGATCCGAGGCTGGGCACGAACGAGGACTACCGCCGACTGGTCCGGGAGGCGCACGAGCGCGGAATGAAGGTCATCTTCGACCACGTCAACAACCACGTCGGCATCCGTCACCCGTGGATCACCGACCTGCCGGATTCGTCGTGGCTGAACGGAACGACGGACGATCACCTGGCCCAGCAGCACTACAAACTGAGCTTCGTCGACGCCTACGGCGATCCGGAGACCGTCCGGCGGCAGACTGGGTTCTGGTTCTCTGAGGCCATGCCCGACCTGGACCAGCGGGATCCCGTTCTCGCACGGTACCTGGTCCAGAACACGATCTGGTGGATCGAATACGCGGGAATCGACGGCATCCGCGAGGACACCTATCCGTACCCGGACCAGGCGTTCATGCGCGAATGGGTCCGTGCCGTCTTCGACGAGTACCCCTCGTTCAACATCGTGGGCGAGGTCTGGGAGCCGTATCCGGCCTACCTGGCGGCCTGGCAGGAGGGGAGCCCCGTGCCCCGCGCGCTGAAGACCGGCCTGCCGACCGTGATGGATTTTGCACTCGCCGACGCCATGCGGGAGTACCTGTCCGGCGACTCGAACCTGGCCGGGGTCTACTCGATCATCGCCCAGGACTACCTGTACGCGGACCCGTCCCGCATCTTGACGTTCTTCGACAACCACGACATGTCCCGGGGGTACTTCGTGGCCGGGGCGGATCGCCGGCGGGTGGCGCAGATGCTGGCGCTCCTCCTGACGACCCGCGGTATCCCGCAGGTGCTCTACGGCACCGAGATCGGCATGGTGGCGGGAGCGTCGCACGTGGAGCTGCGCGCCGATTTCCCCGGCGGGTTTCCCGGAGACGAGCGGAGCGCATTCGAGCCGGAAGGGCGCACCGAGCCCGAGAACGAGGCGTTCGAGCTGACGCGGTCCCTTCTGCACCTGAGATCGCGATTCAGCGCCCTCCGTACGGGGGATCTCGTGCACTGGCCGCCGACCTGGGGGGACGAGATCTACCGCTACGTCCGGCGGGACGCGGAGTCGACGATCCTCGTCCTGCTGAACGGCTACGACGCGGACCGGCTCGTGGCCGTGGACCGGGTCCTGCACGAGCTGCCGACCGGGGCCTCCTTCCTCGATCTCGTGTCGGGGGACACGTTTGCCGATGCCCGGGCCTCCGGAATTCCCGTCGGTGCGCTGGGCTTCCGGATCCTGCTCGTCACCTCTCCGGATTGACCGTCCGCATCGCCCGACGGAGAGACGTGCCCGGTCCGATGCGCTCCGGCCGGTCCGGATTCCGCGTCCGGACCATCTTGCACGGACGACGAGGGACGCGGGTGGGAGTCAGCGGACCACGTACCCGGACAGGGTTCTCTCCACGCGGCCGGTCCGGATTCCCTCGTCCAGCAGCGAGCGGTAGATCGCCTGCCAACGGCGCATGGACGCAGCGTCCAGGTCGGTCGGGTCCAGGAAGCCGTCGGCGTCGGAATCGAGGAGGAACACCTGCCGGGAGCCCGCGACGTCTCCCGCCGTGAAGGCGTTGTACCACTCCGTCGGACCGGTCAGGATGCTCCGGACGGAATAGACGCCATCCGTCAGCGTCTGGACGAACACCCTCGACGCCTCGCGCCTCGCGAACTGACCCCGACGCTTGGCCTCCTCGATGCCCAGTGCGTACAGCGAGTCGGCCACGCCCAGGGCGGCATCGCCGATGAGCACCTGGTCGATGTGCCCGTCCTGGTCGTCGTCACGGGCGCGGAACACGACGCGGTCCCCTTCCCGGCGCAGCAGGTAATTGACGCCCTCTCCCGAGGCGAGGCTCAGGCTGATGACCTCGTAGGACACCCCTTCCACGTCGAAATGAAACACGCTGCGGCCGGTCGGCCGCACGGAACCGCAGGCCCCGAGCAGGATCAGGGCGAGCGCGCAGGCAGGCTTGCAGAGTGACATGGCGTCCTCGCGGTCGATGGAGCCGAAACGGGCAGCCGCTCACCCTAGCTACGATCACGGGCCCCTTCAGGTTGCCAAGGGGAATCCCATTCGCGGGATAGGGCAAAGCCGTGCGCGGGCGTCGTCCGTTCTCAGTCCGCGGCCGACAGGATGCGCTGCATGGCCTGCGTGGAACTGAGCTCCGTTCCCTCGTGGATCGTCCATCCGTTGAACACGACGACGAGGTCCTTTTCCCGCGCGATCATCGGAAATTGGCCTCCGTATCCGGATCCGGCGACCACGACCGGCTTGCCGTCCTCCATGACCGGAATCCACCACTGGTAGCCGTACCCCCGGTTCGGTCTCGACGGGTCATCGTCCGGGTTGACGTCCTCGACGGTGGGCCAGGTCGACTCCCGGATCCAGTCGGCCGAGACGACCTGCCGACCGTCCCATCG
>JAHEEH010000055.1 GCA_024640835.1 Bacteroidota bacterium | reverse complement strand
CGAGGGGATTCCGCTCGACCGCGTGAAGTCGAACGGATACTCCTTCCAGATCGAGATGTCGTACCGCGCCTGGAGGGCGGGCTTCCGCATCGTGGAAGTGCCCATCGTCTTCATCGAGCGCAGCGAGGGGCAGTCCAAGATGAGCAGGGCGATCGTGCGCGAGGCCATGTTCAAAGTGTGGGAACTGCGTCTTCGCACCCTATTCGGCAGGCTGTAGCCCGCGTCCGGGACGGCGCATTTCACCGTAAATCCGGGGCTTCGTCACCCCCGACGCGCACAGCGCTCGGCCGGCTTCGGTAGATTCGAGAATCTACTTATTGAAACACTGCAGAGCCCTCACGCGATGTACAAGCACCTGACGCCGCCGTCCTCCGGACAACCGATCACGATGGGTGACGGCCACCTGAACGTTCCCGACCGACCGATCATTCCTTTCATCGAAGGGGACGGTACGGGCCCGGACATATGGCGCGCCTCGCAGTACGTCTTCGATCGCGCCGTGGAGAAGGCCTACGGTGGTTCGCGGAAGATCGAGTGGTTCGAGGTGTATGCGGGAGACAAGTCCCACGACGCGTACGGCGAATGGCTTCCCGAGGACACCCTCACGGCCGTCCGCGAGTACCTGGTGGCCATCAAGGGCCCGCTCACGACGCCGGTGGGAGGCGGAATCCGGTCGCTGAACGTCGCGCTCCGTCAGATCCTGGACCTGTACGCCTGCGTGCGGCCCGTCCGCTGGTTCGAAGGCGTGCCCAGCCCGGTAAAGCGTCCCGATCTCGTGGACATGATCATCTTCCGCGAGAACGCCGAGGACATCTACGCCGGCATCGAGTTCGAGCGGGGCAAGCCGGAGACCGCGCGGATGCTGGAGGTCATGAAGACGGAATTCCCGGACCGCTTCGGCAAGATCCGTTTTCCGGATTCCGTCGGTCTCGGCATCAAGCCGGTCTCGCAGGAGGGCACGGCCCGCATCGTCCGCGCCGCCATCCGGCACGCCCAGGAGACCGGGGCCGAGAGCGTCACCCTGGTGCACAAGGGCAACATCATGAAGTTCACGGAGGGCGCCTTCCGCGACTGGGGCTACCAGACCGCGAAGGACGAGTTCGGAGCCGTGGAATTCGGCGGCGGCCCCTGGTGCAAGCTTCCAGACGGCATCGTGATCAAGGACGTGATCGCCGACGCCTTCCTGCAGCAGATCCTCACGCGCCCGGCCGAGTACGGGGTCATCGCGACCCTGAACCTGAACGGCGACTACATCTCCGACGCCCTGGCGGCGCAGGTCGGCGGCATCGGCATCGCGCCGGGAGCCAACATCAACTACGACACGGGCCTGGCCATCTTCGAGGCCACGCACGGGACCGCTCCCAAGTACGCCGGCCAGGACAAGGTGAACCCGAGCTCGGTCATCCTCTCGGGCGAGATGATGTTCCGTTTCATGGGCTGGACCGAGGTGTCCGACATGATCGTGGCGGCCATGGAGAAGACCATCGGCCAGAAGCGGGTCACCTACGACTTCCACCGCCTGATGGAGGGCGCGACGCTGCTCAAGTGCTCGGAGTTCGGCGAGGCGCTCGTCGAGAACATGGGCTGAGCGGCTTTCTCGCTGCTTTTTTGAAGGGGCGGCTCTCCGGAAGGGGGGCCGCCCTTTCTTGTGGATATGCTTTCCCCACCTGCTCACGGGGGAAAGGACTGCCCTTGGAATTGTGTCCTGAACGTACTTTCGTGATGGTTTGAACCTTGCTGACCGTGCAAGTCAGATTCCACAGGGGTGCCAGCTTTCCGGTCATTTGGCTCGCGCTGCTCATTGCGGCAGGCATAGGGTGCGACACGGCGACCACCGCCGGTCCTGACGAGCCGTCGTCGAGAGACCCTCGCGGACCCTCAATCGAGGATGTCCTACCGCTCAACCGGCCGGCTCCGCCCGATACCACGGGGAATCAAGTGGACACCGGCGACGTCCAGGCCACGGGTCCGATCGAGGACGTTTCGCTGTATCTGACGGGCGGTAACCTCCACGTGGACCTGGCGGCGCAGTTCATCCAGACGGCCGACCTGCCGCTTTCCTTCTCGACGTGGGCCACGCCTACGGTGCCCGATGACATCGTGTGCGTGCTCATTCTCGGATCGACCGTGCACGTCCTGCGCGTGGAAACCGCGTCGATCGGCCAGGCGACCGTGGCGGTCGCAGCCTCGGACGAGCACGGTCATGCCGACACGCTCCGATTTCGGGTGGCGGTACTCGACGGAGTGGATCGGATCGCTTCGGCGTGAGATCCTTGCACGTGTCTGCCTGCAGGGCGCGGCAAGCTTCACTCTTCTCGATACCATCGAGGGAGATATTCCGGAGCCATTCACCGAGACTCACACGTTGACCTACATCCTGACCGGCGAGGGATTCTCGGATCTAGGAAGCGGCGTTCTCGACCCTTTGGTTCCCCGCTGGTACCTTTCGTCCGCTCCGGATACGGTCAAAGCGGGTCGGATGGGCGTGGGGCCTTTTCTCAGCTGGAGCGTGCGGCTGGTGAGGGGATTAGGGCCGGCGGACTGGTACTCGTGGTTTCACGGCGGCGTATCGCACGATGACAAGACCTGGCTCGCTCGTCGTACCGAATAGGCTCCTGCCCGTCGCCTGGTCCCCTACCCCTTCCCCGTCTCCTCGATCAGGTCGTCGTAGTGCGTGACGTGCTTGCGCCAGTCCAGGTGCTCCGGGATCCCGCGGAGCGTGGACACCGGCAGCGGCCTTTCCTCACCCTTCAGGATGGACGACATGATGCGGAATAGGTCGTCGTCGTCCTCGTACAGCACGGGCGCGTGGAGCAGCGGGCTGTGCAGGGAATCGGGCACGAGTTCCGGGTACGACAGGCGGTTCGGAAGCAGCGGATGACAGCCGCAGTAGATCGCCTCCATGATGGAGATGCCGAAAAACTCGTGCTTCGCGGTCGATACCACCAGGTCGGACCGGTGCAGGAGCTTGGAGTACTCGGCGAAGTCCTCGGCGTACCCGTAGTGCAGGATGCGCGAGGCGTAGCGCTCGAAGGCGCGGTCGAACTCGTCGGGCTGCTCGTTGAAGCGCTCGCCGGCCAGGATCAACCGGAACGGCAGGCCGGCGTCGTCCAGCCGGTTCATCAGCCGGAAAAAGCCCGCCGGGTTCTTGTCGTGCTCCCAGCGCTGGTTCCACAGGACGATCGGCGGCGGCATGCCCGGTCCCCAGGGATGGGCCGCGTAGGCGGAGGCGTACTCGTCGTGCCCCCTCAGATCCATTCCCAGGTGGAGCACCGAGCTCTTGGCCCGGATCTTCTGCACCGTATGGAGATGCGTGTAGTCCGGGAACTGCCGCAGGAGCGCCGGCAGCGCCTCCATGAACTCCTCGTAGTGGAACCGGGAGTTGAAGACGAGCCGGTCGGCGGCGAGCGCCGACAGGTAGTTGATGTAGGCGTACGTGTGGTCACGCGGCCGCCCCTCGGGGAGCGGGTACGTCAGCTGGTTCTCGTGCATGTACAGCACGACCGGCACGTCAACGAAGCGATCCCTCGTGAGCGCGAGAAACGCCGGGAGGTTGACCATGTCCGTCGCGAAAATCACGTCCGGGCGCTCCCCCTCCTCGAAAAGGGTCCCCGCCTTGCGGGCCATGGTCACCGCGCCACCGTGCATGCGCCACTTCCAGAACCGGGCCGCCATCGTCACGGTCCTGAACTCGTGCCGGCTGTTGCGAACCAGGAGGTCCAGGAAGTTGCGGTGCGAGCCGCCGTACCACGGCTCGAGAGCAAGAACCTTCATCGGCATGCGGAAGGACGAGGGGGTGATGGGGTCACTCGGCGCCGCCGGAGGACCCGGCCAGGTCGCGGATCAGGGCCTCCTCCTCGTCGTCGGTGGACGGCCGGACGATCGAGACGGCGCGAACCTGCAGATGGGCCCTCAGGGTCGAGTCCAGCACTTCCTCGGCCGTGACGAGCAACTCCTCTCCCGATCCGAGTTGCAGCGTGCGCGTCTTCATCTCTATGACTACGGGGCTGACGTGGGTGTTCTTGATCCACATGCCCTTGCGCTTCCTGAGTGCCATGCGGAGGCCGGATTGCTGCGTTGGATGCGAGCGGCCGAGCGGCCGGCCCGCAGTATACGGCATTTTCGAAGGGCACCACGGTGTTGCGGCCACCCCCGAGGTCTCGTCGATGTCCTTTTCAATCAATTTCCGCTTCGGCTCGCCCGCCCGTGTCCTCGCAGCGGACGTCTTCCGACTCCTCCTGCCGTCGTCCTGCCTCGTCTGCGGCGACCGCGTCGTCGGGAGGCTGCCTCTGTGTCCGCCCTGCGCGATGCGCCTTTCCCCGGTCGAGGCACACGACGCACGGCGCGCGGCACAAGACCTGGTTGCCGTCGATGACCTCACCGTGCTCTGGATGCTCGATCCGGGCGGTCCCGCGCGGGCGCTGGTGCACGGTCTGAAGTACCGGGGCCTCCGGGGGATCGGCACGGAAACGGGACGGATGCTCGGGCGCCGGCTGCGCGAGGGCTCCGCAGAAGGCTGCGACGCGGTCGTCCCCGTCCCCCTGCACGGAACGCGACGTCTGGAGCGAGGCTACAACCAGGCGGAGCAGATTGCCCGGGGAGTCGCCGAGCGTCTCGGCGCACCGGTTTCCCCGGAGGCCGTCCTGCGCCGTAATCCAGGACGCTCCCAGACCCGCTCCGGGAGGGCGGCACGATCAGAGGCCGTACGGAGCGCCTTCTCGGTCGTCCATCCCGGGATGGTGGCCGGGAAGCGGCTGGTCCTTGTCGACGATGTCCTGACGACCGGTGCCACGGCCTCCGCGGTGGCCCGGGCACTGCGCGACGCCGGCGCCGTCCGCGTGCACCTGGCGACCGTCGGCCTCACGAGGAGGGCCTGACCTCAGATGAAATCGGTGACGCAGAGCGTACGGTCGCAGGCCGCTGCCTCGTCGGCGTCATTCGTGGCCACGATGACCACCTTGCCCTCGTCCGTGCAGGCCCTGATGATCCCGTCGACGGTCCTGATTCCGGCCTCGTCCAGGTTCGACGTGGGCTCGTCGAGCAGGACGAGCGGCGGATCTGCGAGCAGCGCCGCCGCGAACCGCATGCGCTGCTTCATGCCCGAGGAAAACGTCCCCACGAAGTCGTCCACCCGGTCTCCGAGTGACACCCGTTCGAGGGTCGCCTCGATGCGCCGGTCCGCATCCGCGAGACGACGAGCCCTGGCGATGAACTCCAGGTTCTCGCGCGGACTGAAGCCGTCGTACACGTTCAGGTACGGCGCAACGAGAGCGGTCAGGAACGGGCGGTCCGCGTCGTCCACGTCACGGCCGCCGCACCGAAGCGTGACGCGGCCGCGAGTTGGTGTCTGAACACCCGCGAGAATGCGTACGAGGGTGGACTTGCCCGATCCGTTCGAGCCGGTGATCGCCAGGGTCTCCCCTCCCCGGGCTGCAAGCTCGAGCCTGCGGAACAGAACCCGTCGTCCGAAGCGCTGCCCTACTCCCTCTGCAATAAGCTCGTTCATTCCGTGCGGCTGTCCGCCCGTCGTTCGTTGCGTGGGTCGGCCGCCCGAAACGGGCTACCGACGGCGCGAAGATAGCCCCGTGCGGGCGACCGGCCAATGGAATTTCCGGCGGAACGAGGTCGGTCGCGAGCCGTTATCGCGACCACTCCGACGACCACCCGACCCGAATGCGCCTCCTCCATACGCTCGTTCCCTTCCTCCTCGTTCTCGCCTCTGCCTGCGGCAGCCCAAACCCGGAACCCGCGGCACCCGCCGTTCCGATCTCGGTTCGCTTCGATTCGCCCGCGGACGGAGACACACTCGACGCCACGTTCACGATCCGCATGGCGGTGGAAGGTGTGGACCTCGCCCCTGCCGGCACCATGGAGCCCGGCTCGGGCCACCTGCACGTCCTGATCGACACGGCCTTCGTGGAGCCGGGAATCGTCATTCCGAAGAACGAGAGCCATCGGCACTTCGGCGACGCCTCGACCGAGGCCGAACTGACGCTGGAGCCGGGCGAACATACGCTGCGCCTGCAACTGGCCGACGGCGCCCACGTGGCACTCGACGGTGGAGAGTATCGTCACCAGATCCGCGTCGTGATCCGCTGACGCGCCCTACCTTGGGGTTCGACCATCCCGTCCGGACCCCATGAAGCACCTCGTACCCGCAGCAGCCCTCTTCCTCGCCTCGGCCTGCTCGCCGGGTGCACCCTCCGAGGGACCGGTCACCCTGTCCGTCATCCCGCTGCCGGCCTCGATGGAGGCCGGCTCCGGCTCATTCGACGCCTCGCAGCCGCTCAGGGTGTCGGCGCCCGCGGATTCGTGGGCACTCACGGCCGGAGAGGTCCTCGGGATGCCGACCGAGGCCGTGTCCGGCGAATCCGACCTTTCGATCGCATTCGACGAGTCACTGCCCGCCGAAGGCTATCGACTCCAGGTGGACGGGGATGGCATCCGGATCGACGGTGCGGATGACGCGGGCGTCTTCTACGCACTGCAGACGGTGCGGCAGCTGCGGAACGAAGACGGCTCGGTGCCGGCGGTGGACATCGTGGACGCGCCGCGGTTTCCGTACCGGGGACTCCACTTGGACGTGGCGCGGCACTTCTTCCCGGTGGACATGGTCAAGCGCTACCTGGACCGCATGGCGGCGCTGAAGCTGAACACGTTCCACTGGCACCTGACCGAAGACCAGGGGTGGCGGATCGAGATTTCCGGGTATCCCCGCCTGACCGAGGTGGGGTCCTGCCGCTCGGAGACCATCGTCGAGAAGAACTTCGATCCGTTCGTGGGCGACGGAACGCCGCACTGCGGATTCTACACGCAGGACGAAGTGCGGGACGTCGTGGCCTACGCGGCCAGGCTCCACATCACGGTCATCCCGGAAATCGAGATGCCGGGGCACTCCACGGCGGCCCTGGCAGCTTACCCGGAGCTCGCCTGCACGGACGGACCTTTCGAGGTCTCGACCACCTGGGGCGTCCACAGCGATATCTACTGCCCGAAGGAGGAGACATTCGCCTTCCTCGAGAACGTGCTGACGGAGGTCATGGGCCTGTTCCCGTCACGGTACATCCACATCGGGGGCGACGAAGTGCCCAAGATCCGATGGGAGGAGTCCTCGGTCGCACAGGGGGTCATCCAGCGCGAAGGGCTTGACGGGGAGCACGAGTTGCAGAGCTGGTTCATTCGCCGGATCGAGGCGTTCCTCGGCGCTCACGGACGCTCGCTCATCGGATGGGACGAGATCCTGGAGGGAGGCCTTGCGCCGAACGCCACCGTGATGTCGTGGCGCGGAACCGAAGGCGGCATCGCGGCCGCCAGGCAGGGCCACGACGTCATCATGTCGCCGAACGACGACCTCTACCTGGATCATTACCAGGCCGACCCCGCCGGCGAGCCCCTCGCGATCGGCGGCCTCACGACGCTCGAGGACGTGTACGCCTTCGAGCCCGTTCCCGCCGAGCTGACGCCGGAGGAAGCCCGGCACGTGCTCGGGGCGCAGGGCAACGTCTGGACGGAGTACATGGCGACCGAGGACTACGTCGAGTACATGGTCTTCCCCCGTGCCCTCGCGCTCGCCGAGGTGGTATGGACGCCGGTCGACCGCCGGTCGTGGGACGGTTTCGCAGCCCGACTGCCGGCGCGCGTGGCGGCGCTGGAGGCGGACGGGGTGAACGTGCGCGTTCCGGACTTCCTTCGCTGATCAGAACGAGTCGACTTCGCGGTAGGCCTCGATCAGGCGCTTCTCGCCCTCGATCCCGTCTCCCGAGATCCCGTGCTCCATGCCCAGGATGCCCCGGTATCCCTTCGCATGGAGGTGCCCGAACACGTTCCGGTAGTTGATCTCGCCCGTCGTCGGTTCCTTCCGTCCCGGGTTGTCACCGATCTGGAAGTAGGCGATCTCGTCCCAGGCGGCGTCGATGTTCGGGATCAGGTTGCCCTCGGTGACCTGCTGGTGATACAGGTCGTCCAGGATCTTGCAGGCGGGACTGTCGACGGCCTTGCAGATCTCGTAGGCCTGGGGAATCCGTCGCAGGAAGAGCCCGGGATGATCGCGGGGATTCAGGGGCTCCAGCACCATCACCAGGCCGTGGGGCTCCAGGATGTCGGAGGCCCGCTTCAGGGCCTCGACGACGTGGGCCGTCTGGTACCCGGGGTCCAGGTTCAGCGTGACGTAGCCCGGCACGACGGTCATCCACGTCGCGCCCACCCGCTTTGCCACGTCCACCGATTCCCTGATCCCGGCCAGGAACTCGTCCCGCCGATCCGTCCGCCCGGTGGTCAGCGTGGGCTCGCTCCAGTAGAGGGTATGGGCCACGAACACGCCCATGGCCAGCCCGCGCTCCTGCATGACGCGGGCCATCGCGTCCTGCACGGCGGTGTCACGGCTCCTCATGTCGTTGTCCTCGAAGGCCGTGAAGCCCTGGTCCGCCATGAAATGGAGCTGGTCCAGCGGGTCCCCTCCCGCATGGGCCGAGAACATGCCCAGGTGCGGGGCAAAGCGCATCCGGAATGGGACCGGAGGACCGGACTTGCCCAGGGAGACGTCGGGTACGATGCCGCCCGCGGCGGCCGTCAGCGCAAGTCCGGTCCGGGACAGGAAGGAACGACGATCCATGATGTGCAGGAGTGGGTCGGGTTCAATCTAGCCGCGCGGGTCCTGCGGCACAA
>JAHEEH010000054.1 GCA_024640835.1 Bacteroidota bacterium | reverse complement strand
CCCGTTCGCATGGGGGCCCAGGACATGCACCACGAGGAGTCCGGGGCCTTCACGGGCGCGGTTTCCGGACCCATGCTCCGATCGGTCGGGTGTCACTACGTGATCCTGGGACACTCGGAGCGGCGCCAGTACTTCGGGGAGACGGACGACGGCGTCAACGTCAAGGTGCATCGTGCCCGGGCCCACAAGCTCGTTCCGATCGTCTGCGTGGGGGAGACCCTGGGCGAGAGGGACTCGGGCCGCGAGCGTGAGGTGGTCGGTCGACAGGTGGAACGTGGGTTGGCCGACCTTCGCATCGCCGATGCCTCCGAGCTCGTCGTGGCGTACGAGCCGGTCTGGGCGATCGGCACCGGCCGTACGGCGAGCCCGGATCAGGCGGCGTCCATGCACGCCTTCATCCGGAGTCGCCTGCTCGAGTTGCTCGGGGCCCCGGTGGGCTCGCAGGTGGACATCCTGTACGGGGGATCGATGAAGCCCGACAACGCCGCCGATCTGCTGTCGAGGCCGGACGTCAACGGCGGCCTGATTGGCGGGGCGAGCCTGAAGGCGGACGACTTCGCGGGCATCGTGCGCGCCGCGGCGGCCATCGGCTCGTAGCCGGCCTCAGTCCTCGGACTTGGCGCCGGCCGCGGGGCCCGTCGTGGGCGTGGCGGTCGAATCGCCGGAGGCCTTCGCTGCCGACTCGTCGCTCGAGGAGGGGCTCGAGCCGGAGGAGGGACTTCCGTTGCGACGGGCGTAGTCGGTCAGATAGAAGCCACTTCCCTTGAAGACCAGTCCGGCGCCTGCCGTGATGACCCGCCGGACCGGCTGGCCGGTCGTGGGACAGGTTTCGAGCGCGTCCTCGGTGATGCGTTGCTCGATGTCGAACGTCGTGCCGTCGGCCCTTCGGTACGAATAGGTGGGCATGGGTGCCGGAATGACAGGATGGCAGAAAGTGAACTCGAAACCTCTCCGTCAAATTCTGTTCCGAACCACCGGGGGCCACGTTCAGTCGGCTGGGGAGGGCCGGATCGGCTCGCTCCGCGGGGATCGGACGGCGAGGTAGGCCAGGTCGGCCAGGGCGGGCCGCACGGGTACGTGGCCTGAATTGTCGCGCGTCGGGTAGACGCGATTGGCCAGGAGGACCACGTAGAGACGGGCGTCGGGGTCGATCCATATGGAGGTCCCCGTGAAGCCGGTGTGGCCGTAGCTGCGCGGACCGAACAGCTGGCCGGCGCTCGAGTACCCCTCGGGGCTTCGCGTGTCCCAGCCCAGGGCCCGGGTGTATCGTCCGAGCGGGTCCGCGGGCGTCGTGAACAACCGGATGGTTTCCGGCTGGAGGAACTGCCGATCCCCTACTCGGCCCTCGTGAACCATCATCGTGGCGAAGCGCGACAGGTCCCGCAGCGTGGAAAACAGCCCGGCATGGCCGGCCGTGCCTCCGAGGAGCCACGCATTCTCGTCATGGACCTCTCCCTGCAGCGTCCGCTTGCGGAAATAGTCGTCCACCTCGGTCGGTACGGCAGCGGGATCGAACGCGCCGGCACGACGGAAGCCGGTATGCCACATTCCCAGGGGCTCGAACACATTCGTGCGGACAAACTCCCCGAAGGGCTGGCCCGTGATGCGCTCCACCAGGATGGCCAGGACGATCGGGCCGAAATCGGAGTATCGGGATTCCGTGCCGGGTTCGTAGACGAGGGAGTCGGCATAGATGGCGTCCAGGACACCCTTCCGGGTCCTGATGCCCGTCTGGTAGAATGCCCGGAACGGAATGAGCCCGCCCGTATGGGTGAGGAGGTGCCGTACGGTTACCCGTTCCTTTCCGGCCTGTCCGAATTCCGGGACGTACCGTGCCACGGGAGCCTCGAGATCCACCAGGCCCTCCTCGTAGAGGAGCATCATGGCCGTCGTGGTCGCCACGACCTTGGTCAGGGAAGCCAGGTCGAACGCGGCATCGACGGTGATGCGCCGGTCCGATTCATAGGTGTAATACCCGTGGCTCGCCATGTAGGCCAGCGACCCGCCGCGTCCCACGGCGACGGCGGCGCCGGGGAACGCGTGTCGGGACAGGGCATCCCGCATCAGGGAGTCGACGCGGGCGAGCGCGGACCCGTCCATGCCCGCGAACTCGGGGACGTTCCGATGCGGATAGCGTGCGGGGATCGATCGCCCGGATCCGTACGGGAAGGCGGACGGAACGGTCACCGGGAGCCGCCCCGACACCGTGACGCTGCCCGAGAGAGCGCCGGCCGCGGCGCGCTGCATGACGTCGCTGGCCTCGTAGGCAAGCAGCAGGTGGTCCGGTATGCGCTGGAGTTCCATCAGCATGTACGGCGTTCCGAACACCACGACCGTGGCCGCCTTCTCGCCGACGGCCAGGTCGTCGATCACGCGTGCGAGAGCCGACGCGGTTTCCGGGCGCTTTTTCCATCGTCCCGCGAAGGCGTACACGGCGAGGATCACGCGATCGGAACCGGGCAACCGACGGGCTATGGCGGCGCGGGCCGAGGTCGTGGTGGCCTCGTCCACGGACACGAAGGACAACTCGGCATCCGGGTTTTCGTCTCTCAGCGCGTCTCGGAAAGCACCCCCCGGTGGTTCGCCCTCCTGGTCCGACAGGGTCACGACCAGCACACGCTCGCCGGGCCGGGTGCCGACGACGGGCAACTCCCCGGAAAGAAGAGTGAGGCTGCGTTCGGCGATCAACTCGGCCAACGCCTCGTTGCGACCGCTCGCGACCGTCCGTCGTACCCGGTCGAGATCGGTCATCCGGTCCCGGTGCAGCCCGGCGGCCGCCTTCGCCCGCAGAATGCGACGGACGCTCCGCTCGATGCGCGTGGAGTCGATGCGGCCCTCCCTCACGGCGTCCACGACCGCCCGGTGCGCCAGGTCCACGTCGGCCGACATGAGCAGCATGTCGACGCCTGCTTCCACCGCCAGAACTGCGACGTCGGACGGAGGAGCGAACCGGGATACGGCGGACATCGTGAGCGCGTCGCTCACGATGAGCCCCCTGTAGCGAAGAGAATCGCGCAGGAGGGCTTTCACGAGGGTGGGGGAAAGCGTCGCTGGACGGACGCTGCCGGTGTCCACCTCCGGGAACGCCACGTGGGCCGTCATCACGCTCGCCACCTCCGCGGCCAGCGCAGCACGGAACGGTACGAGATGGACGGAGTCGAGGGCGGCCGGTGTGACCCGCGAGACGGGAAGGGCCTCGTGGGAATCCAGATCCGTGGCCCCGTGTCCGGGGAAATGCTTGACCGTGGCGAGGGCGCCGCCGTCCTGGAGTCCCCGCACGAATGCACTGACGAAGAGCGCCACCCGGTCGGGCCGGTCCGAAAAGGCCCTGGTGTCGATGACGGGGTTGCGCGGGTCGGTGTTGACATCCGCAACCGGAGCGAACACCTGTCTCACACCCGTGGCCCGGGCCTCTCTTGCGGTCGCCATTCCCGCATCGTAGGCCAGCCGCGGGTCTCCCGTGGCGGCTATCGCCATCGCGATCGGGAAGCGCGTGGCCCCCTCCAGGCGCATCCCCGCTCCCCACTCCATGTCCTGCGAGACCAGGAGCGGGACGCGGGCCAGCGATTGAAGCTCGTTCACCAGGGCCGCCTGCTCCAGGGGACTTCCTCGAAAGAAGATGACGCCGCCGAGACCCAGGTCTCTAACCAGGCGGATCGTCCGTTCGCGGGATTCCGGATTCGCCGCCTCGAACTCTCCCTGTGCCGATACGGCAAACATCTGCGCGACCCTCTGGTCCAGATCAAGCGAATCGAGCACGCTTTCGGCCCATTGCCTCCCCTCCTCGTCCAGTTCGATGGCTTCCGGCTCCTCGCGAGCAGGTCGCGCGGGGCGCGGGGGTGGCACGCAACCCTCCGTGAGGAAGAGAAGGGTGCAGAGCAGCAGGGCGATGAGCGACGCGGGAGAGCGCATGGGCCTGTGGTGATCCGGGTCGGCAATCTACGGGAGCGGCGCGGCCGCAGAAAGGCGCGTGCGCGACGATCGCAACCGCGGGACGGCACGAGGGTAGAACACACCGCTCTGGATTCCCTCACGGTGCCACCCCTTCCCGGAATGTCGAGAAGCGATCGCGGCGGTTATCTGCTCCTCACCCTCTTCCTGGGGGTCCTGATGGCCGCGCTCGATATCGCGGTGCTCGGACCTGCAATCCCGGCCATCAGGGCCGAATTCGGGATCGACGAACGCGCGGTGTCGTGGGCGTTCAACACGTTCGTGTTCTTCAACCTGCTGGGCGTGCCGCTCATGTCCAAGCTTGCGGACGTGTTCGGGCGACGACGGATCTACGTCATCGACGTGGGGCTCTTCGCGGCCGGAGCGCTGGTGGTTTCCGCCGCTCCCGATTTCGCGACACTCCTGGTCGGTCGGGCCTTCCAGGGAGCCGCTGCCTCGGGCATCTTCCCCGTGGCCGCCGCAGTGGTCGGAGACCGGTACGAGGCGGCCCGGCGCGGTCGGGCGCTTGGGGTCCTCGGCGCCGTATTCGGTGTCGCGTTCATCGTCGGCCCGGCGCTTGCTGGCGTCCTGCTGCTGGTGTCCTGGCGACTGATCTACGTGGCGTATCTGCCTCTTGCGGCCGGCGTGCTCCTGCTGGCCTCGCGCCAGTTGCCGGATGATCGTCGGTCGTCGGTTGCACCGCTCGATTGGCCCGGACTTGCACTGCTCGGCCTGAGCCTGGTCTGCCTGGCGTATGGCGTGAACCAGATCGACACGGCCGCGTGGGCCGCGAGCCTGTCGAACCCGTTCGTCTGGTTCCCTCTCGCCATCGCCATTCTCGCGCTTCCGGCATTCGTGTACCGGGAAAGGATCGCCCCGGACCCCGTCGTGCGCCCGGGGCTCTTCGGGAGTCGGCAGGTGGTCCTGGCCTCGTTGCTTGCCGCGGGTGCCGGCCTGAGCGAATCCGTGTTCATCTTCCTGCCCGAGTTCCTCGTGGCGACGTTTCACGTGCCGGTGTCGACGGCCTCCTTCATGCTGCTGCCGCTGATGTCCGCCATCGCGTTGACCTCGTTCGTTGCCGGGCGGGTATTGTACCGGGTCGGATCGCGTGCCGTGATCGTGGCGTGCCAGGCCCTTCTGGCGATAGGGCTCACGGCGGTTGCGACGGCGGGCGACCGGGTTGCCGTCTTCTATGCCGGGTCGGTGCTCATCGGGGCGGGGCTCGCGGGCATCCTGGGTCCGGCGCTGAGCTACATCCTGCTGCACGAGGCCCGAATCCAGGAGCGGACCGTATCGCAGGGCCTCATCACGCTGTTCATCAGCGTGGGTCAGCTGGTCGGCGGGGCGTCCATCGGCGCCATGGCGGCATCGACGCTGTCGGGACGGGAAGGGTACGCCAGCGCCTTCCTGGCGATCGCGGGCGTGGCCGCGGTCGTGTTCCTGGTGGCCTTCGGCCTCAAGGGGCGGCGGGCAGAGAGGGAAGAATCGTCCGCCTGACGACGCACGCTCCGCCCGGAGCCCTCAGTGCCGGTCGATGCGGGACATGCCGCGCTCCAGCAGGACTCCGATGGCGGCGAACGCCACGGTCTCGATCAGGAACTTCCCGATGACCCGCCGGAAGAGGAACCGCACGACCTGCGGGACGACGGCCACCACGAGCGCGGCACCCAGGAAACCGGTGAGCCACTGCATCAGGCCTGGGCGGATGGATCGAGATTCGGACACGGGTCGAAACGAAGGGGTGACGGATGCGACAATATAGGTCGTCACCGGTCGAAATGGTGCGCTGCGGCACGATTCAGCCGGATTCCCGGGTAGCCAGTTGACCGCAGGCCGCGTCGATGTCCTGGCCCCGGCTTCTGCGCACCGTGACCCGCACTTCGCGATCCACGAGCACGCCGATGAACGCGTTGAGGCGCTGCTCGTCCGATCGCTCGAAGCCAAGGCCGGGGACCGGATTGTACATGATCAGGTTCACCTTGCTCGGCGCCCATCCGGCGACGCCGGCCAGGCGGAGGGCGTCCTCGTCGGAATCGTTGAAGCCCTTGAACATGCAGTATTCGTAGGTGACGATCCGGCCGGTCGTTCGGGTGTAGTGGCGAATCGCATCGCGCAATGCATCGAGGTCGGTGCGGGTACCCCGGTTCACCGGCATGATGGACGACCGTTTCCCCTGGTCGGGTGCATGCAGGGAGACGGCAAGGTTTCCCGCGAAGCCGTCATCGGCAAGCCGTCGAATGCGCGCGGCCAGGCCCACGGTCGATACCGTGATGCGCCTGGCGGCCATCCCCAGCGCCTCCTCGTGCATCAGCAGTTGCACGCTCTGCAGCACGGCATCGTAGTTCTGGAGCGGCTCTCCCATCCCCATGTACACCACGTTGGTCACGGGCCGGCCGAAGAGCGTCGAGGACTCCCGGTTCAGAAAGGCGACCTGGAAGTAGATCTCTCCGGCAGTGAGGTTCTGGCGAAACCCCATCTGTCCCGTGGCACAGAACGTGCAGCCCATGGCGCAACCGACCTGGCTGGATACGCAGACGGTGACACGACCGGCGGCGCCCGTGGCATCGAAATCCGGGATGAGAACGGACTCGACGTGGCGACCCGACCCGAGCCCGAAAAGGAACTTGACCGTGCCGTCGGAGGCCGTCTGGCGCTGGGTCTCGCGCGGAACGCCAATCCGTGCCAGGCCGGGCAGGCGCTCGCGAAACGCCGCCGGGAGATCGGTCATCCGCTCGAAATCCGACTCCAGGCGGCCGAAGATCCACCGGAAGAGCTGCCGGCCCCGAAAGGCCGGTTCGCCGTGCGACTGGGCGAACGCTTCCAGGTCTGCACGGGAAAGCGCGGCCAGATCCTGCGGAGAACTCGACATGGACAGTGTCACTAGGCCGGGGCGGGCGCGTTCCGAATCATGCGGAGACCTGCCCAGACCAGGAGGGCCGCGAATACCACGGTGATTCCGAGGTCGGGCCAGGCCACGGCTCCGTGCACGAGGGCTCCCCGGACTGCGTTCATGACGTAGGTCACCGGGTTGAGCCGCATGACGACCGCGAGAGCCGGATGCGCACCCTCGACGGGAAAGACCGCCCCGGACAGGAGCCACATCGGAAGCATGAGCACGTTCATCACGCCGTGAAATCCCCGCGTCGACGACATCCGCCAGGCGAACGCGACCCCCATCGACGTGAAGGCCGTCGCCGCCAGGGCGAGGATGGTGAATCCGAGCAGTACGCCCCGCCATCCCGGGCTCAGGGGAAGAAGCGGAAGGGCCGCCAGGAAGATCAGCGTTTCCACGAGGGCCAGCGTCACGCCTCCCGACAGGGTGCCCGCAAGGAGCAGGGCGCGGTTTACGGGCGCCACGACCGCTGCCTGCAGGAATCCTGAGCGCCGCTCTTCGATGATCGAGATGGTCGAGAAAATGGCCGTGAACAGGACCGTGAGGAGGAGGATGCCCGGATACAGGAAGACGAGGTAGTTGTGGTTCACGCCGGTCGACGACGGCATGCTGAACGTCTCGGTGAACCCCAGGCCCAACACGAGCCAGAAGCCCACGGGCTGCCCGAGCGCTCCCACGATTCTCGCGCGGTCTCGAACGAATTTCAGCAGCTCGCGCCGCCAGAGGGCGATGACCGGTCGCAGCATCACGCCTCACCCTCCCCGGACGCGGACCACCGGTGGCCGGTCGAGGACTCGTACACATCGGACAGGTCGGGCGGACGGAGCTCCATGGATCGAGTCCCCACCTCGGGGGCGGCACGAAGGCGGAGCAGGGTCTCGGTCAGGGCCGGTCCGGTAATCCGGAGTCGTCGCCCCGCGACTTCGACGATGTCGTCGGAGGGTACGGCCTGCCGCAGTGCCTCCGGGTGGTCGCAGTCCACCCAGAGGGCTTCGGCGCCGAGTGCGGCCACCAGGTCGGACGGCGACCCCTCGATGGCGACGCGGCCCCGGTCCAGGATCACCAGGTGATCGCACCGGGCGGCCTCCTCGAAGTCGTGCGTCGAGACCAGCAGGGTCAGCGAGCGCTCCGAGCGCAGTCGGTCAAGAGCCGCCCAGAAGGTCGACCGGGCCGTTGGATCGAGGCCGCCCGTCGGTTCGTCCAGAAGCAGAAGGCTCGGTCCATGGACCAGGCTTCGCGCGAGATCCACACGCCGCCGGAGACCGCCGGAGAGCCGATCGACCCGCTCGTGCGCTCGGTCGTCGATTTCGAGGGCTTCGAGGAGCGCCCGGATGGCCCCGGAGGCCGCACGGCGGCCTACACCGTGCAGGGCGGCGAAGACGTCCAGGTTTTCCGTTACGGTAAGCTCGGGATCGAGGGCCGGAGACTGGAATACGGTCCCGAGCGCCGCGCGAACCCTTGCCGGATCGGATCGGACGTCGAAACCTGCGACGCGGGCCGAACCGGATCCCGGAACGAGCGCGGTCGAGAGGATCCGGAACAGGGTCGACTTGCCGCTGCCGTTGGGACCGAGCACGCCGACTACCCGGTCCGACGGCCAGGAGACCGAGATGTCCTGCAGGGCCGCCCGCTGGCCAAACCGGTGTCCGAGCAGGTGGGTCTCGACGGCGGTCATCGGGGGTCCGGTCATAGTCCCGCGATGCGGTCCATCACGATGAAGGCCACCAGGCTCGGGATGTAGACGATGGTCGCCCGAAGCAGGCGCCTGGCGCCCTGGTTGCTCATGTCGCGCACGAAGGTCGCCGTGGGCCATAGGAACCAGGCTCCTGCTGCCGCGGTGCCCAGGACATAGACC
>JAHEEH010000451.1 GCA_024640835.1 Bacteroidota bacterium | reverse complement strand
CAGAGGGGCCCCAGGGTCTCGAGGCTCGACGCGGTGGAATTCCCCAGCTCTCCGCCGAGGATCAGCATAGGCTCCCCGTCCACGACGAGTTGCGTGGCACCGTGGAGCTGGCGGAGATGGGGAAGACGGTCCTGCGCGGAAGGTGTCTGCACGGCGCCCATCAGCCCGGCCAGGACGCCGCCCATGAACGCGATGGTCTTCTTGGTCATGCGGCCTCGTGCATTGCTGTTGACGGCTCGGAGCGCCGGTTCACGGCTGACGGAAGCTACAGGCGGATGGGCGGGAGAAAAAACGGCCCGAAGGGAGCCGCGCGACGTGGCATGACGGCACGCCCGGTGTACTTTTCGGGCCGCCGACGTCCGAAGGGCGACGGCGCATCAGCGTAAGGCGCCCTGTCTACCCCCGTTTCACGTTCGACCGTGAGCCCGATGCCGAATATCCATGTCTGGCGATGGCCCGTTCTTCTCCTGCTCCTGGCCGCATGGGCTGCGCCGGACCAGGCCCGTGCCGAAGCGGCCTCGACGACCTCCTGTCTTCGTGGCCGCCCGAGGCCGGAATGCACGTCCTACTGGGTGACCGAATCCCTGTTCGGTATCCGGCACCGGCAGGACCTGGGCCTCGCGAGGTGGTATTACGGGAGTTCGGGCGAGTCTTCGTTCGCGTACGGGGCCGCGGTAGGTTGGATGAAGAATATGGCCGATCGCAGGGCGTTGGGAGCCGTGATCCAGGTGTCCGATATCGGTGTCCGGGTCGGTCCGAGGCTGCGATTCTGGTTGACGCCGGACTTCGCGCTGGACGTGGACCTGGGTCCGAGGTGGGAACCCGGGCGGATCGAGACGGTGGAGGCCGAGATCGCCCTCGGCTGGCGGGATCTCGTCGGAATCAGCATTGCCGCGGCGCGTGATTTCGGCGGAAACCGACAGGAGTTCCGATTCGGGGTGAGGCCCGGGAGCTGGGTGGGCCTGTCGACGTACGCCGCGGCGCTGGCAGGGGCCGTGCTGGTCATTGTCGCGTACAAGCCCGACTGAACGTCTCGAGCGATACCTTGGGGTCGCGTCCAACACGATCCGATCTTCATGAAGACCCGTAATCTGTCCGTCGGCACCCTCGTGGCCAGCCCGGGAATGGTGGTCCGAGGCCTTGTCGACGTCTCCGCAGCCGGCCTGACCGTGCCGCTACCCGTGTTTCTTGTCAACGGGGCGACGGACGGGCCTACGCTCGTGGTGACCGCCGGCATCCACGGCGGCGAGTATCCGTGCGTGGAGGCGGCAGCCCGCCTGGGGCGAACGCTGGATGCGGCCGCGATTCGCGGCCAGGTCGTGATCGTGCCGAGCGCCAACCCGGTGGCGTTCCGCTCGCGGTCGATCTACGTGACCCCGCCGGACGGCAAGAACCTGAACCGGGAGTTTCCCGGCTCCGCCGGCGGGACGTTCACATCCGCCTGGGCCAACTGGCTGTTCGAAAACGTGATCCGCCAGGCGGACGCGTACATCGACATGCACGGGGGAGACATGATCGAGGCGCTGGTGCCGTTCACCGCCTGGAACCGGACCGGGCGACCCGAGGTGGACGATGTGACGCGGCGAATGGCCGAGTCCTACGGCATCGTGCACGTCGTGGAGCGTGATCTGGAGGGCCTCTTCGGCATGACCCACGCTGCGGCCGCAAGGGCAGGGATTCCGGCGTTGCTCACGGAGGCCGGCGGCCAGGGCGTATGGGACGAAGGGTCCGTGGAAATCCTGCAGACCGGAGTTCTCCGCGTAATGGCCCGCCTGGGAATGACGGATCCGTTCGCCGACGCCGTCGATCCGGTCATCGTCCACCCCGGATGGACCTGGCTCCGGTCCGAGCACGATGGGCTCTTCTATCCGAAGGTCTCCGTGGGCGACATGGTCCAGGCGGGACGGGATCTGGGACGGGTCGCGGACGTGTGGGGCGATACGCTTCAGTCTCTCGTGGCACCGGTGGCTGGGCTCGTGCTGTTCGAGGTGACGTCGCTGGCGATGAACGACGGCGATCCGCTGCTGGCGATCGCGCACTGACGTCGCCAGCCGTCACGCGATGACCCGCCTCACCACCCGGTCGTCTCCCGCACACGAAGGTCGGTGAATCCGGCCCCGTGGGTAGATGTTTCGAAGGCGCGCGATTCGCCGGGCTCGATCGCAGACAGGTACTTCGCGACGGAGTCCACGCGCTTCCCGTTCTCGTCCACGAGGTCGAAGATGACCCGGACCACGCGGAAGCGCCGGTCCGTCTTGTTGCGCAGGACGGCGCGGATCATCGACGTGCCCTGGGAGGGAGGAACCAGCACGACGTCGGTGACCTCGAATGCCTCCTGGTTGGAGAATTTCGAGAGCTGGACGCCGTGCTCGGCCATCCACACTTCTACCGTGGCGCGTGGCTCTTCCGTGGCAAAGAACCAGACCGTGGCCGCCACGGCCGCGAGCCAGAACCAGATGAGTCTGCTCTTTCGCTGGGCCAAGCACGCCA
>JAHEEH010000450.1 GCA_024640835.1 Bacteroidota bacterium | reverse complement strand
GCTGTCGACGGTCAACGCCGCGCCGCGATTCGAGGGCGACGTCGCCCTCCGACCGGGCATCGTGCACCGCCTGGACAAGGACACGTCGGGGCTCATCGTGGTGGCCAAGCACGACCTGGCGCACCGGCGGCTCGCGAGGCAGTTTGCCGACCGGACCATACGGCGACGGTACGAGGCCCTGGTCTGGGGTCATCCGGATCCTCCGGCCGGGCGCATCGAGGCCGCGCTGGGTCGGGATTCCCGCGACAGGCGGAAGGTCGCCGTGGTCCCCGAAGGACGCGGGAAGCACGCGGTGACCCACTACGAGACGATCGAGCGCCTCGCCTTCACATCGCACGTCGCCTTCCGGCTGGAGACGGGACGCACGCACCAGATACGCGTCCACGCGCGACACATCGGGCATCCCGTCCTGGGGGATGCGACGTACGGGGGTACACGCATCGGTTCGGGCCCCGACATCGCCCGCCGCCGGACCTTCTTCAGCAGCCTGTTCCAGTCGATGCCGCGCCAGGCCCTCCACGCCCGAACGCTCGGGTTCGCGCATCCCGCCACGGGGGAGCCGGTCGACTTCGAGTCGCCACTGCCCGAGGACATGGCGCACGCCCTCTCGATGCTGCGTACCGGGGATCCGTACTGAACCACCCCGGGGTGCCGAATTCAAGGAGGCTGTGCAGGGACGCATTGCAGGGGCGAGCGTGGACTGCGTATCGTAGCTTGTCGTGCCCGGACCCGATCCAGAACGAATGCCCATGCAGGTTATCGAGCTTCTATCGCCCGAAACGGTGCGCGTCGGCCTCGCCGGTGCCGACAAGCGGGCCGTCATCGAGGCCATGATCGATCTCCTCGCGGGAGATCCGTCCGTCAGGGATCTGGACGAGGTCCGTCGCGTCGTGCTGGAGCGCGAGAGCATCATGTCCACGGGCGTGGGGAAGGGGCTTGCCCTCCCGCACGGCAAGACCTCGGCCGTTACGGGCAACATCGCCGCGCTCGCGCTGACGAAGGCGCCGGTCGAATTCGAGGCGATCGACGATCAGCCGGTCCGCCTGGTATTCCTCCTGGTCGGAACGCCCGAGGCCAAGTCGCTGCACGTGAAGATCCTGAGCCGCATTTCGCGTCTCATGAACCGCGACGACGTCAGGCGGCGGATGCTGGCCGCCACGAGCGACCAGGACCTGTACCGGGCCGTCATGGAGGGCGAGGCGTCCCTCCTGGAGCAATAGGAACACCATCCGATCCGTGCCCCCAGGATTCCAGTCCATACCCGGCACCTTCGACGTGCTCCCGGATCGATACGGGAGCGATGATGCCCCGGTCCCCGGATCGTCCGAGTGGCGCCACGCCGAGCACGTGGTGCGCTCGGTCCTGTCGCGGTTCGGGTCCCGGGAGATCCGCACGCCCATTCTCGAGCCCACCGAGCTCATCGCCCGCGGAGTGGGGCAGCTGACGGACATCGTCACCAAGGAGATGTTCGCCTTCGAGCGGGGCGATACGCAGTACGTCCTTCGGCCGGAGCTGACGGCGCCCGTCATGCGCGCCTACCTGCAGCACAGCCTGGATCAGCGCGGCGGGGTGTCCCGCCTGTACTACATCGGGCCCTGCTTCCGCGCGGAGCGGCCCCAGAGGGGTCGATACCGTCAGTTCCACCAGTTCGGGGCGGAGGTGATCGGGGCGCCGGGCGCCTTGGCCGACG
The DNA here is from genome assembly GCA_024640835.1 of Bacteroidota bacterium. GTDB lineage: Bacteria > Bacteroidota > Rhodothermia > Rhodothermales > UBA10348 > JAHEEH01. Next base: position 808 of record JAHEEH010000450.1, on the reverse strand, counting down.
TCGAAGTGATCGCCATGATGATGGCGGTGTATCGCGAACTGGGCATCACCGACACGAGCCTCCGGATCAACACGCTGGGCGATGCCGAGAGCCGTCCGACCTACCGGAAGGCGCTCCAGGAGTATTTCGCGCCGCTCGCGGACCGTCTTTCGGAGACCAGCCTCAAGAGGCTCGAGTCCAATCCCATGCGGATCCTGGATACGAAGGATCCGGGCGAGCGGGAACTGCTCGCGGACGCTCCGCACCTGGTCGATTTCATCGACGAGACGTCACTGGAGCAGTACCGCACCGTGAAGCTGCTGCTCGAGGACCAGGGTATCGCCTACGAGGAGGACCGCTTCCTCGTACGCGGTCTGGATTACTACACGCACACGTCGTTCGAGCTCGAGAGCCCGGCGCTGGGGGCGCAGAGCGCGCTTGCCGGCGGCGGCCGATACGACCTGCTGGCCCTGGAGGCCGGGAGCCGGACTCCCGTCCCGGCGGTCGGATTCGCCGCGGGATTCGAGCGGCTGTTCCTGGCGCAGGATGCCACGGGGCGCCCCCTTCCCGTCGAGCCGCCGCCCGACGTCTACCTCGTGGCGCTCGGCGACGACGCCGTCCGCTGGGCGGGGACGGCAGCGGCCGCCCTGCGTGTCGCGGGTACGTCGGTGGTGACGGATCTCACCGGCCGCTCGATGAAGTCCCAGTTGCGCGAGGCCAACCGGCTCGGGGTCCGGCTGGTCGTGATCGTCGGCACCGACGAACTGGCGGCATCCGAAGCCGTGGTCAGAACCATGGCCGACGGGAACCAGCAGAGGGTGAGCCTGCC
>JAHEEH010000053.1 GCA_024640835.1 Bacteroidota bacterium | reverse complement strand
CGGCTCGACACTGGCCGGGCTGGCCGTGGCCGCCGGCGCGTTCGGTGCCCACGCCCTGAAGGACATCGTGTCCCCGGAGCGTCTGGACGTGTTCGATACGGCGGTCCGGTACCAGATGATGCACGCCCTGGCGATCCTTCTCGTCGTGGTCCTGGGGAGGGATGGAGACAGCCGGATGCTCCGTTACGCCGCGACCTGTTTCGTCGTCGGCACCGTGCTCTTTTCCGGAAGCCTGTTCGCGCTCGTGCTGACCGACACCGCCTCCTTCGGAGCCGTGACGCCCCTGGGAGGCGTCGGTTACCTGGCGGGGTGGAGCCTCGTCGTCGCCTGGGGACTCAGCCAGCGTCGTCTTCCTCGAACAGGAGGGTGATGCTGGGCGCCAGGTTGTGCTTGCGGGCCAGGTCCAGGAGTGCCGCCGCGGCTTCGTCGGGCGTGTCGTAGGAGCCGTGCTCACGGCTGTCCACCGCCAGGGCGTACCCGATGTCGTCGGCGTCCCCGGGCTCGTACTCCTCCCACTCGGTGGCCTCCTCGATGACGAAAACGCCGTCCTCGGGCGCGTAGGAGGCTACGAAGGCCTCGCGCGTCGCGGAGGGGTCCACGAGGCTCAGGTTGCCGAGGGCCTCATACTCCTCGTCATAGAACAACGTCTCGGCAATCAGCCGGCGCGCAAAGTCCTCGAGATGGAAATTGGCCATGATCGGTCGGGGCACATGAGTGGAACGGCAAAATAGCACACGGATAGCCGGGGGGCGAATCCGTGAACCCCTCGGCGGTCGAATATGACGGGAATCAGGGAAGCCGGGCCTCGTCCGGTGCGGGCCTGAAACGCGTCGGATCGAGGTCGGCATCGAGAAGGGCGGACAGGAACGTCCAGGCCTCCGGTCCGTCGAGACGGTCCGTGTCCACGTCGAAACGGACGCCCATGTGGTGGATCAGGCGATCCGAGGCCTCACCGACCGTGATCGGGCGCGCGGCTTCCCGGGCGAGCGTCGTGACACCCCGATCCGCGATGCCGCACGGTACGATGACGTCGAAGGGCGTCAGATCCGTCTCGACGTTCAGGGCCAGACCATGCATCGTGACCCAGCGGCTGCAGCGGATGCCCATGGCGCACACCTTGCGCTCGGGACCCGCGGCGTCGGGACCGATCCACACGCCCGTGCGCCCCGGGACGCGTCCGGCCGCGATGCCGAAATCGTCGCAGACCCCGATGACGGCCTGCTCGAGCTCCCGGAGGTAGCGGTGGATATCGGTGAAGAACCGTCCGAGGTCCAGGATCGGGTAGGCGACCAGTTGGCCAGGGCCGTGGTAGGTGACGTCCCCGCCCCGGTCGACGCGAAACAGCTCGATCCCGCGCCGCTGGAGCGCGGCCTCGTCCAGGAGGATGTGGCCGGTGTCGCCGCTCTTGCCCACGGTGATGACCGGAGGGTGCTCGACCAGGAGGAGCACGTGCGGCACGGGCGCCGCATCGCCCCGTTTGCCGGCCACGAGCCGGGCCTGGAGGCGCGCCTGGAGCTCCCAGGTGGGGCCGTAGGCGACCCGGCCCAGGGCACACACCACCACTCGCTCCCGGCCGTCCGGCGATCGGGGCGAGAGCAGGTCCTTCGCTCCGGAGTCCCGCTCGTCCATCAGTTCGAGATGCTCACGCGGATGTTGAAATTGCCCTGGATGTTCACCGCCGACGGCTGACGGCTGTCCTCGCTGTCGAACTTCTCGTAGCTGAGCGTGAAGTTGGCCGTCACGCGGTTCGAGAACTGGTATGCGATGGTGGGGGAAACGGTGAGACGCGTATGCGCCGTCACGAGCGAGATGTTGTCTCCCTCGAGCACCTGGGCGGGAGTGAAGTTCACGTCGAGCAGGGCGGACTCCAGGGCCCGACGCAGCCGGAGTCGCTGATCCCGGGTGGCGGACCGGGCGACGTTCAGTGTGAAGCTGATCCGGTTGTTCAGCTTCTTGCCGAAGAACGGGATCTTGAGTCCGCTCTTCTGCCACGAGGCCGTGAAGGAGATTTCGTTGGTCCGGTTCTCCGACACCTCGAAGTTCGACGTGGAGAGGGAGTACGCGTTCGAGCGGTTGAACGCCACGTTCGTCTGAATCTGGCCCTTCCAGGCCACGTCGACCCCGATGAGGGGCGTGTAGCGTTCGTTCACGCGGATGGAGCCGGTCTGGTACGGCTCCACGGCGAACACGATGCGCCGGTTGCCCAGGTCGAGCGTACGGAACGGCTCGCCGCCGGAGAGAGCGGTGTTCGTGGCGTAATCCGAGGAATAGTCGGCCGAATACCCGTGTCGCAGCGTGAGATTCGTGACCAGGGAACGGAACAGCGGCCACTTGGAGAGACCGTTGTAGGTCAGGGTCCAGTTGGGAAGCGGAGTCGGCAGAAGGCGCCGCTCGTCGAGGGTCTTCTCGCCGGCCACCACGAAGCTCGAACGGAAGTCCCCGGTCACGGTCGAGTTGGTGAGCACGACGCGGCCGTCGCCGTTCGCGTCTCCGAACTCGGTGGCGTCAGGACCCGCGGCATCCAGGTCCGCGCGGAGCGTCGCGTACTGCCGGTTGAACAGGTCCAGGTACGACGCGCCGAAAGCCCAGATGGATGCCCGGTTGGATCCGTTCTCGGTCAGCGTCGTGTCGATGCCCACGTACCGGCTCGCGGCGTCGTACGCGGGCCGATACGTGTAGGTCTGTCCCTGGGACCATTCCACGTTCCAGGTGACGTTCACCTGGAGCGACTGCCACGGGCTCAACGTGGTCCTTCCCTGGAACTGGTCGGTGGTCTCGATATTGTCCGCCACCTGGAGGCTCGGGTCCACGATGCGCTCGCCGGCGTCCAGAAAGCGTTCGAGGCCGAAACGGTAACGCATCGAGACGCCCTTTCCGCGGAGGGCGTCGAGCAGGCTGTACGGCGTCTGGACGTCGACGATCGTGGAATCCGCGCCGAGCACGGGAATGCCGACGTTGGACGAGGCGCCGCCGCGACGTCCGCTGTACGTCAGCGAAACGTCGCGGATGCCGGTCACGGCAAGGATCAGCTGGCGACCGACCGAGGCCGGGTTGGGAAGCGGCAGCCGGAAGCCGCCGCCCTTCGTGGTGTCGGGCTCCGGCTCGCGCATCGGGGGAGGCATCGGATGGGCGGCGTCGATCGAGTCCCGGAGGGCCTGGGTCACGTCCGTGCCGGCCTCACGGGCCTCATCGACCGCCGTCTCGCGTGCTTCGCGCGCCTCCCTCTCGGCCTTCTCGAGGGCCTGGCGCTCCGCCTTCTCGGCCTCCCGGCGACGATTGCGGTCCTGCTTCTGCCGGTCCCGTTCCTGTCGCTCCCGGTCCCGCTCGGACTGGTATTCGCGCTGGGCGGTCTCGAGACCGCGGTAGAACCCGAACTTCCGCCAGAACTCCTGCAGACGCAGCGTCACGCCCGTACGGAGATCCCCCTGTACCCGCACCGCGGCGCCCGTATTCCGCCCCACGGGACCGTTCTGCCAGCCGTACGTCGCCGTGTAGACGACATCCTGCAGGTTGATGAAGTCGATGGCCCGGATCGCGTTCAGGCGCGGGCGGAACGTGGCGGTGAACCGCTGGTCGTGCCGTTCGGCGCGTACGGGCGCGGCACCCGAGAGGGCCTCGCGAAGCACCTGGTCGAACGGCCTCACGCTCAGGAGCTCCTGCTCGTAGGTGTTCGCGAGATCCGTCGAATCCACGAGGCCGGCCGCGAGAGCCTCCTCGATCCGGTATCCGGCCAGCGTACCGTCACGCGTGATCGTGTTGAATACCGTGTCCACGCCGGCCGCGTTCAGGTTCTGCTGCGTGCTGGTGTCGAAACCGAGGTTCAGGAAGCTGAACGGGTTGTACTGGATCGAGAAATCGCGGGTGTGCCCGAACGAGTGCTGCTCGCGCAGGGGGAACCTGATGACGTTCGGCGCCGGATTCTGTTCGGCCGCTCTCCGCGTCGTGGGGCGTTCCTGGCTCTGGGTCAACTGGCGGTTCAGGGAGCCGGAAATCGAGACGGACTGGGGCACCAGGTTCCACTGGAGCCCTCCGAGCACCTTCAGCACCGGCACGTAGTCCAGGAAGAAGAGCGGCCGGATGATGCGCGTGCGCCTCACACCGATGCGATAGGCGGCCGTGGAGGACCAGCGTCGGGCCCCGTTCAGAACCAGCTGCGGCGTGCGTCCGTCCGATGAGCTGTTCGAGTACGATACGGAGATGCCGTCCAGGGTATAGCGGAGGATGGAGGACCGGGATCCCGTCTTGCCGACGCGGGCGGTGACCGATTTCGAGAACGTATGCGTCTCCGCCTCCTCCCGTGCGGAGGTCCGGAGCTGCTCTTTCTCGGCCGCGTCGATGTCCGTGCGATCGTCGATCTGCGCGATGAGCTCCTCGAGGCGCACGTCGCCGCGGGTCGGCGCGAAGCGCGGAGTCGTGGTGTTCGACTGCACCTGCACGTTGACCGGCAGACTCCAGCCGAACCGTTCGGGAATGAACTTGTCGAGGTTGATCTCCGACGTCACACTGTAGTTGAGGACGTTGTTCTGCTCCCGTTCCGCCAGGGTGGAGGAGAGGGAGCCGAAACCGTCGGTCTGGGTCTGGAAGTTGGCCTTCACCCGGGCGAAGTCCGCGAGTTGCAGATCCACGTTGGCCAGTCCCGCCCACCCGTTCGACTCGTCGTAGCCCGCGACGCGCAACTCGTTGACCCACACCGTGACGTCCTCGAGGATGTTCTCGAAGCCCGTGTCGAGTGAATCCGCCGGATTCCGGACGCCTATGACGATGCTGTTCACCCGACCCAGCGATGGGGTGCCCTTGATGCCGATACGGGTTCCGGGAGGCCCGAAGGTCTCGGCGTCGGGGGCGTCCGGGGCGACCAGGAGCCCGTTCTTCACGTTGTAGAACACGCTGTCGGGCGGGAAGAGCAGCCGGTCGCGCGTGACCTTGATCTGGTTGAAGGCAGCCAGCAGGATGTTCACGGAGTTCAGGTCCGTGATCTGCCCCCCGTAGTCGACGGCCGTCTGCCACAGGGCGTCGCTCGACCCGGCCGTTTCGGAACTGGGCGTGAGCGGCTGCTCGTACTCGTAGTAGTCGTTGGATTCGTTCGCGCCCAGTCGGACGAAGAGCGTGGCCTTGGACCGCGCCTCGTCCACCGGGAGGTTGTGCAGGTCCCTGCCGTCCGCCGTGCGTCCGTGCATGTGGACGAACATCCGCACGTTGGAGTACTTGAGCAGGTCGAGGGCCGTGTTCTGCGTCCGGTAGATGCCCCGCTGCTTTCCGGGGAGCAGGTTCTCGACCCGGAGCACCAGCGACTGCTCCCGCGCGTTCTGCACGCGACCCGTCGCCAGGCGGGTCTGGCTCACGACGGCGCCGACGGGCGGCGAGTACAGGTCGGCGTTCTCCTCGTTGTTGATGGAGGAGATGGTCAGCCGGGTGTTCGACGATGCCGTGTCGGCCGGCGTCTCGTGCTCGAGCGGCACCCGGGTCGATTTCTGCCACTGGCTGCCGACCAGCTCCAGCGTGGCGAACCGGATGGTCACCGGAACCTCGTGGCCGTCCGTCCAGAGACGGATGGACTCGATGAGCGAGAAGTCCTGGATGTCGCCCACCTGCCGGGTGAAGTTCTGGACCGGAATCCTGGCCTGGTACCACCCGGTACCGTTTCCGTCACGGTCGGTGATTTCGCCCACGATGTAGTCGTCCACGCGGCCCGGCCGGGACAGGGAGTCCAGAACGGCCCGGCTCAGCGGCAGCTCGTACTCGAAGTAGCTGTTGTCCGTGTCGACGGTCGAATTGAGGTTGCGGTCCTCGGAGTCCGGGAACCGCGAGTTGCCGCGCTTGATCGAGGTGTTGGTCGCGAGCTTGTTCTGCGTTTCGAAGGCGTTGAGCTCGTACCCGGTGAAGTACCGGCTGAAGCGCTGCTGGAAGGTGGCACCCCCGGGGAAGAACTCGGGATTGTCGAAGTACTGGCTGTTCCCGAAATAGTGGTAATCGTCACCGGACGGGTCCGCCAGGGCCTTGGCGCGTTCGGCCCGGTACAGCGGATCGGTCTCGCCCGGATCGAGTGCGTCGAGGAAGTTGCGGAAATGCTCCTGCTCGGTCGCAAACGGCGGATAGTCGCCTCCGTACGAGGCCAGGCCGTCGAGCCCCAGGTCCTCCGTCCGCCCGGTCGCATCGTCCACGTCCACGACGCTGTTCTGCGTGGCGCTGGGAGTCCGGCCCCAGCGCGTGACGGATGTCTGTCCGATGGTCGTGAGCGAGAGGCCGTCCTCGTTCGATAGCTTCTCGTCCGGCAGCACGTCCTCGGAGATCGACCCCAGGTCCACGTACAGCTTCGCGGTCTGCCCGGCGTCACGCGCCGGGTTCTCGGGGAAGGGCCGGAACACGAACTCGACGAAGTCGATGTTCTTGAGGCTGAAGTCGGTGTACCCTTCCGGGAGGCGCTGGGTCATCCCACCCCAGACGTCGGTCGGGGTCGCGAGGAAGCTGCGAAGCTCGGTCGTGTAGTTGTAGGGTCCACGCTCGCGCGGGCTGAAGTAGATGTCCAGCGTCTCGAGCTGGTCCACGAGCTCGCCGCGCGTGTCCCGGTTGGGGAAGACGTCGTTGATCCGGAGGGGCCGAATGGCATCCGCGTCATACGAGACGGCCGGTATCTCCTGCAGGATGTTGGCGTTGGCGCGGTACCAGGCGAAGCTCCCGCGCCACGTGGTCCGCAGGGAGTCGGCGAGCGTCCCGGGGAGCGTCCCGAAGCGGTCCACGGCCGCGACGGAATCGGGCGCCGCACTCAGCGTCCACGTGCCCGGCTGCATGAGCGAGAACGTGTTCTCGAAGCCCTCGAAATCGTCGATGTACGAGATGCCGCCGAGCTCGTCCATGGTGAAGTCGCGTCCGGCCTTCTGGAGCTCCCGGCGGGTCCGTTCGAAGGCGATGGTCTCGACGTGGTTAGGGCGGAGCTGGGCGAACTCGCCCGTCAGCGAGAAGGAGCTGGGCTCCTTCGTCTGGATGAGCGGAAGCGCGTCGACCAGCCGCGTCAGCCATCGTGGCTCGGTCTTGAACGAGCCGTCGACGCCCCAGATCGTGTTGGATACGGGCGCTTCGCCGAGGCGGAACTTGTCGATCGGAGACTTCTGGGTCATCTGCATCAGCGTGGCCCCCAGGTTCAGCCTGTCATCCAGGCTGTAGTCCATTCGCGCGCCCAAGAGCGTCTTCTTCTGCAGATTGAAGAAGGAATTCTGCTCGTAGTCGATCGCGATGGAGCGCCCGGCCGTCAGGAACGCCGGGTTGGTGATCATCACGGTCCCGCCCTGGTAGTCCACCGTGAAGTCGGAGCCCTCCTGCAGGGGGGTCCCGCCCGACGTGACCCGGACCGATCCGGGAATCAGCCCGGCATACGCGCGCAGGTCGTAGAAATCCTGAACGGCTCCCTTGTACGAGCCCCGGATGCGGAATACGTCGTGCTGCGCGTCGCGACGCGCGTTCGCCTTCTTTTCCTGGTACAGCTTGTCGAACACGTACAGGTTGCGGAGCTGCTCCTTCTCCGCATCATCGACCCCTTCCGAAGCGATCAGCCGGGTAAGGCGGCTCCCGAACGGCTCCAGGTACGGAAAGATGAGGGTGCCCTCGCCGGGATCGATCGTGAAATTGACCAGGTAGTCGAACACGTCGTCCGACCGCAGCGCCTGGTCGGCGTTCACGCGGTCCAGACCGAGCATGAGGAGCAGCGTCTGCTGCGCGCCCACGCCCGGGATGGTCTTCGAGGCCGTCTTCCCGGGCGGCTCGTAGTAGACCTGCAGGTCGAACTCGTTCGCCTGGATGCCGCGCCCCGGGAGCCGGTAGATGTTGCGCAGCTCCAGGTACCAGGCGGCCGGGTTGAAATCCGATTCGGGGGCGGGCTGACGGAGCTGCACCGGTCGGAGCAGCTTCAGGAGCAGCTTGTCCTCGTTCTGGCCACCGTCCGAACCGCCGGTGTCCGTGGAGAAATCGCCCACTTGGAACGTGCGTCCGCCGGCCGTGAACCGGAACGCCACGGCCAGGGCCTCGCTTTCCTGGAGGCGGGACCGCAGGCTGATGGTGCCGAGGATTTCGTCGATCCGGTAGTCGCGTCCGCGCTCGAGCTTCCTGAACTTGCCGATCTGGTAGTCCGACGCCGAAAGCTCTTTCTGGGACTCCAGGTACGATCCGGGTGTGGCGTCTCCGTTCCGGAGCTGCAGGTCGGTCTCGCCGTCCGGGGTGTCGTCGTACTGGTCCAGCGCGTTCGACGGAAGGAACGCGTCCGTGAAGCCGTCGGCCTGCGTGAGGATCTCGACCGGATCGCCCAGGTCCACCACCGAGACCACCTGCCGGACGTTGAGCTCCTCGGGAGTCGTCGGCATGAGGCGCCAGACCTCGATTTCGGTGATGCGCTCGAAGCCGTCCGCCACCCGGAGGTTCGGAGGATCCGACAGCGCGTCCTCGAACCGGTTGCGGAAGTAGTACGACAGGAAGAAATGGATCGCGTCGTCGTAGTCGGTGGGCTTCAGGTCGAAGGGCGTGGATTCGGAACCCCCTTCGATGTTCAGCGAGTTCGCCTGCCCCTCCTGCTGACTCATCACGGTCGTCAGGTGGAGTCCCCCGACCTGGAACTGGCTCTTGATGCCGAAGAGGCTCTGACCGCCCCGAATCAGCGACGACGGGGTCTGAAGGAACACGTTGCCGGCCTCGACCGACTGGATGATCTCGTCCTCGTACCCCGTGTACTGCAGCTTGAGCTGGTTCTGGTAGTCGAACTGGTTCTGCGAGTCGTAGTTGACGTCGATCCGCAGCTTGTCGCCG
>JAHEEH010000052.1:4303-8793 GCA_024640835.1 Bacteroidota bacterium | reverse complement strand
ACCGGGCCCTCGTGCGCGAGATCGGGGCGGGCGAGGTGTACCGGGACTCCCTCGTGACCGTCGAGGCGATCCCGGTGCAGCACGGAACGTGGCCCGAGGCGTTCGGCTACCGGTTCACGACGGCCGACCGGGTCATCGTGGTATCGGGCGACACGGTGCCTTCCGAGACGGTCGTCGAGGCCTGCAACCGGTGCGACATCCTCGTGCACGAAGTCTACTCCGCCGAGCGCTTTCAGCGTCGGGACCCCGCGTGGCAGACCTATCACGCGGCCAGCCACACGTCGACGGTCGAACTGGCCGAGATCGCCCGACGGGCCCGGCCCCGACTCCTGGTGCTGGTCCACCAGTTGTACTGGGGTGCGACTGACGACGACCTGGTTCGGGAGATCCGGGAGGCGGGCTACCCGGGACCCGTGGTCTCCGCGTCCGACCTGGACGCGTACTAGCCGGAGCCGGTGAGCACGCTCCGCCCCAGGCGGCCGTACGTCGTCTCGGGCCACAGGTCGGGATCGTCCAGCACGGGGAAATGCACCTCGACGGCACCGTCCCCGGGCCTCACCCGTGCGCCGGGAAGGCCGGCCAGGAATCGAAGCAGGCGTCTCCGGTCGGATTCCACGTGTCCCACGAACAGCTCGATGCCCTCACGGCGCGCGTCACGGCTGAGCGCCGCCAGCAGCATCGACCCGACCCCCATGCCCTGGTACCGGTCCACGACCGTGATGGCGATCTCGGCCAGGCGGCCTTCCTTCCGGATGCAGCGTGCCACACCGACCCCGTGCTCCTGGTCCCCTCCGACGTCGATGGCACACACGGCGAGGTGGTCGTGCTGGTCCACGCGGGTCAGGTAATCCCAGTCCCTGGACGTGGGTCGGAACGTGCCGTGGAACCGGTGAAAGAGCGAGCGCGCCGACAGCTCGCGCAGGCCCTGCTCGAAATGGGGCCTGTCCTCCGGTCTGACGGGCCGGATGACGACGGAGGTGCCGTCCGAGAGTTCGATGGGGCCGGTGCTCGGCATGGGATTGAAACGACGCCCGTCACGCGCGGACCCGTCCCGGACGGGAAGACTGCGTCAATTGGACCGCGCTTCGTCAGCCGGAGGGTGGCCCCTTGTCCCCGTACAGCGTGTAGCTCCTGAGCTTGTAGGCCAGCTCGATCGAGCGCTTCACGCGGGTCTCCGTTCGCTTGGCCTGGGTCACGTAGAGCGCGAGGGACCGCCGCTGTCCCGGCGTGAACGTCTCGAAACGGGCCGCCGCCCCGGGATCCTGGGCGAGGGCGGCTTCGAGCTCCTCGGGCAGCTCCACGGCCTCCGGATCCGGATCGGCCCACAGCGCGACGTGGACCATGTCGCCCAGCCTTGCACCGGCGTCCCTGAGCACGGAACGGCCCGTGACGAGGTGGCGCCCGGCGTCCACCGAGTTCATCACGGCGCGTCGCACCCGGAAGCCGTTCAGGTCGACGATCACCCGTCGTACGCCCTCCCGTTCCAGAGCGTCAGCGACCTCGTCCGGGAGGGGGAGGTAATGGAACCTGAGGCCGCGGGACTGCCTCAGGACAGGTGCGGCAAACTCGAACTCGGGCTCGGTCACGACCGGATCAGAGGCGCATCCTGAAGCCCAGGCCGCCCCCCATCACGAATTCGGTCCTCTCGATGACCTCGAGGCCGGGCGTCAGCGCGAGGTACGCCGCGTACTTGTTCCAGTGGTAGGCGCCCTCCAGTCGGAAGCTGCCTCCGAGGGAAAGCTGCTCGTTGCGCGTCCCTGCGAAGAGCCCCGGTCCGTACCGCAGGGAGAGCGGCGGATCCGTGCTCTCGTTGGCCAGGAAGAGCATGTGGCCGTTCACGAAGAACCACTCGCCCAGGTCCCATGCGGCCAGAAACTCCAGGTTCGCATCGCGACCGCGATCGAACATGAGCGTGATGCTGGACGGGGAACCCGCTTCGAACCCGATCCAGGTACTGCTCGACTGGGCCCGCGAGTCGAGGGCAGTGACCGAAAGCGAAAGGACGGCCAGGAGAAGGATTCGGCGCAGCATGGGTGGTGTGTTTGAATGGTTCTCGCGTATACGTCGGGATACGTCGGCAGGGTTCACTGCGCGACACCCGGTCACTGTCTCACCGGAAGCACGATGCGCGACGGGCGCCGGCGGGAATGGTGCACGGCGTTGTGCGCCGCCACGCCCTCGGTCTCGTCGTAATTGTTGCCTCCCGTGTTCAGGTTGCGCTCGAACCGCGGGAAGTTGGAGGACGACACCTCCACCCGGATGCGGTGCCCCGGGCCGAAGAAGTTGCTCGTCGACATCGGGCTGAAGCCGAGCTCCACGACCTTTCCGTCTTCCAGGAAGACCTCCTGCTCGAATCCCTCCCGGTACCGCGCGCGCAGGATGGTTTCGTCGATGTTGTAGGCACGTCCGTCGGGATAGACGTCCACGAGCTTCACCGTGAAGTCGGTGTCGCGGACATCCGAGGACACGTAGAGCGTGACCTCGATGGTGCCGGTCACCTCGACCCCGTCCACGAACGGATCGCTCGTGTAGACCAGGATGTCGTTGCGGGCTTCCATCTGGCGCTGGTCGAACGCGCCGCCCTGCACGGCGGTACCCGAGCAGCAGACCTGTCCGCCGAGTGACGGCACCGGGAAATCCGGATCGTACGTGAAGCCGTCCGGTTTATCCGATGCCGGCGGTTCGGTGGTGAGGCGGCCGTCGCCGAACACCGAATTCGCCGCGCCGCCGGAGGCGAAGAATAACGTCATGGGTTCGACGTCGGAGGGCGGCCACGTGTCCGCGGTCTGCCACTGGTTCGAGCCCATCGTGTAGAACTGGACGCGCGGCGTGTCCTCCGTGAAGCCGTTGGCCTCGCCCTTCAGCCACAGGTCGAACCAGCCCGTGGTGAGGGCGTCGTAATCGAGGCGGGCGTCCCCCACGTCGAGCGAGCCGACCATCGTGTGCTCGGTGGCCCGCGTGTACCCGCAGTGGGTGGTCGGGGCGATGACCAGGTACTGGGCATCGCGCACGGCCTCGTCCGGCGCGGTGCTGCGGACGTGGTTGTACAGGGCGAGGTTCGGCCCCTGCGACACGTCGTACCACGACACGAACCAGAAACCGGGCACGTTGATTGGCTTGTCGTCGTGGTACAGCCCGCCCTCGTACCAGGCCGGATCGTTCGGCTTGCGCGCCATCATCTTCTCGTAGACCCCCTTCGGTCCGTCCACCGCCTTGATGATGTCGATGACGGGCAGGTGGCGCAGCGCCACGGACCAGTCCACGGCGGGCTTCTCGGCCGCCAGGTCGTAGAAGCGGGAGACCCGGATCAGGTCCGCCTGCGAAAGATCCGGAGAAAACGTCGGCCGCTGGATGTCCTGCACCCCGTAGAGCCACGCCGTGAAGAGCATCTGCTGAGCTCCGCCCCGGTACCAGTTGCCCTGCTCGTAGAACTCGCCCACGCGCCCCACGCCGGCCCCGAACCCCTGGGGCACGATGGCCGCGAGTGCCGGGTGCCCCATGGCCGCGACCGCCATCTGCCACTCGGCCGTGGACGAGCACCCGATGAGGCCGACCTTGCCGTTGGACCAGGGCTGCTCGGCCATCCAGGTCAGGGCGTCGTACCCGTCGGTCGTCGGGGGGCCCAGGATGTCCCACTCGCCCTCGGAGAAGTACCGCCCCCGCTCGTTCTGCACCACGTAGGCGTAGCCCGCCTCCACGTAGCGGAGGGCCGTGGAGTAGGCCCGCTCGTTCATCTCCCCGTCGCCCCAGGCGTTGAAGTTGTAGGGCGTGCGCGAGAACACGACGGGCACCGGCGCGTCGGTCTTCGGACGGAAGATGTCCGTCGCGAGACGCGTGCCGTCCCGCATCGGCATCATGACCTTCTGGTCGATGACGGCGATGGCTTCCAGGCGATCCAGGATGCCGCTCTGGGCGAAAGCCGGGATGGCGCACACGAGGAGAAGGGCGGCGAGGGCGGCGAGGCGGCGAAGGGAGGGCATGGCGGGATGGAGTGTGACCCTGTGGAATGGCGGCGGACAATGTAGGGCGAATCGGAATGTGCGGAAGACGATCGCGGTGCGTGACGTTTTCATGGCGACTACTCGTCTGGTCCGGTACATTACGCGGCGTACAGACCACCCGCAGCGAGGTCCAGGACCGTGCCCACCAGCAACCCCATAGCCCGTCTCCTGGCCAGGAACCCGTTCGGTTCCATCCAGGAGCACATGCGCGCCGTCGTGGCGTGCGCCGAAGAGGTGCCGCTCCTTTTCGACGCGGTCCATGCCGACGACGCCGAGCGTATCCGCGCCGTGGCCACCGCGATCGACGAGAAGGAGGCGGAGGCCGACCGCATCAAGAACGAGCTTCGCCTGCACCTGCCCAGGACGATGTTCCTGCCGGTGAACCGCAGGGATCTCCTGGACGTCCTGGACATGCAGGATTCCATCGCGGACGTAGCCCAGGATATCGCCGACCTGGTGGTGCAGCGCTCCATGCGCACCCCTGAACCC
>JAHEEH010000052.1:2716-4293 GCA_024640835.1 Bacteroidota bacterium | reverse complement strand
GTGGACGCGTGCCACGCCGCGCATCGGATCGTGGAGGAGCTCGACGAGCTGCTCGAGACCGGTTTCCGGGGCCGCGAGGCCACGGCGGTGGACGAGATGATCGGGGGCCTGAGCGAGATCGAAGACCTCACGGACACGCAGGGCAGCGCGCTGGCCAACCGTCTCTTCGGCCTCGAGGACAGTCTGCCACCCGTTTCGGTGATGTTCTGGTACCGGCTTCTGGACCTGATCGGCGACCTGGCCGATTACGCGGAGAAGGTCGGCAACCGGCTTCGCCTCCTGATTGCCCAATAGGAGATGGACGCATGGAAGTGATCGCTTCGTACGGCGCCTGGTTCGTAGGGCTCGCCGTCGTTTTCGGCCTGTACATGACCTGGGGTATCGGGGCGAACGATGCCGCCAACGCCATGGGGACCTCGGTGGGGGCCCGGGCCGTCACGATCCGCCAGGCGATCGTGATCGCGGCCGTCTTCGAGTTCGCCGGCGCCTTCCTGGCCGGCGGCCGCGTGACGAGTACGATCCGGAAGGGCATCATCGATCCCTCGGGCATCGTCGGAAGCCCGGAGATCCTGCTCTACGGCATGCTGGCCTCGCTCCTGGCCGCCGGGAGCTGGCTGTGGATCGCGTCGGCGCGGGGCTGGCCCGTGTCCACGACGCACTCCATCGTCGGGGCCATCATCGGCTTCGCGGTGGTGGGAATCGATTTCGGATCCGTGATCTGGTCCAAGGTCGGATCGATCGTCGGCAGCTGGATCGTGTCTCCGGTGATGGGTGGCGTCCTGGCGTTCTTCCTCATGCTCAGCATCCGCCGGTTGATCCTGGACACGGATTCGCCGTTTCTCAGTGCCCGCCGGTGGGGTCCGGTCTACGTGTTCCTGGTCGGATTCCTCATCAGCCTGGTCACGCTCTTCAAGGGTCTGGAACACCTCGACGTCAACTTCACGGGACTCGAGAGCTTCGCGGTGTCCATCGGCGTCGGGCTTGTCGTGATGGGGATCGGATGGCTCTTCATCCGGCGCGTCCGCATGGATCCCGATGCGGACCGGACGTTCCACTTCGCGAGCGTCGAGAAGATCTTCGCCCCGATGATGGTCTTCACGGCCTGCTCCATGGCGTTCGCGCACGGCTCGAACGACGTGGCGAACGGCATCGGCCCGCTGGCGGCCGTCGTGAGCATCGTGGCGTCGGGCGGCGAAGTGACCCAGGCGGCGGCGCTCCCGATCTGGATCCTGGCCCTTGGCGGCTTCGGTATCGTGGTCGGCATCGCGACGCTCGGGTACCGGGTCATGCGGACGATCGGCACGAAGATCACCGAGCTCACGCCGACCCGGGGATTCAGCGCCGAGCTGGCGGCTGCGGCCACGGTCGTGCTCGCATCCCGTACCGGGTTGCCGGTCTCCACGACGCACATCCTGGTGGGCGCCGTGATGGGGGTCGGGCTCGCGCGGGGCATCGGCGCCATCGACCTGCGCGTGGTCGGGGGCATCGTGACCTCGTGGCTCGTCACGCTGCCGATTGCGGCCGCACTGTCTGCCGTCTTCTTCTACGCCCTGCAGTTCGTCTTCGGGTGACGGGCC
>JAHEEH010000052.1:0-2706 GCA_024640835.1 Bacteroidota bacterium | reverse complement strand
ACGCCGTCGCGCTCCCCGAAATCGAGCCGTGCAATCCGGGAGCCGAAGCGCCCGGGCTCGTCATGTCAGGATTCGAGGTGGGTGGTCATCGTGATCTCGGCGTTGAGCAGGCGCGAGATGGGGCAGCCTGCCTTCGCACCGGCGGCAGCCTGGTCGAACGCGTCGATGTCGGCGCCGGGAATCCGCACGTTCACGTCCAGGTGGACCGCCGTGACGGTGAACCCGGCGTCCGTGCGGACGAGCGTCACGGCCGCCGTCGTGCGGATCCACTCGGCGGTCATGCCGGCAGCACCCAGCTGGCCGGACAGGGCCATGGAGAAACAGCCCGCGTGGGCAGCGCCGATGAGCTCCTCGGGGTTGGTGCCGATGCCGTCCTCGAACCGCGTGCTGAACGAGTACTGCTGGTTCGCGAGCACGCCGCTCTCGGTCGAGACGGTTCCCTTGCCGTCCTTGAGGCTGCCCTTCCAGACAGCCGATCCCTTGCGCTTCATGACAAAAAGGAGTGTTTGGTGTTCGAGTTCGGGCCGGGAGTCCTCCCGGTCAGCCGAGGATACGACTCCGCCGCCAGGGATTCCCGTATGGGATTTCCGCTCTCCGTCCCGTTACTTGCGCCGCCCGGCCACCCGTACGACGCCATGGACAGAAAGAGCCTCTTCGATCCCGAGACCGCCCGGACCATCGAGCAGCGGATCAACGCCGTCGATTCCGACGCCGGGCCGCTGTGGGGCAAGATGACCGCGGCCCAGATGATGGCCCATTGTGCCGAGGTGCTCGACGTTTCGCTCGGCAAGGAGCTGACGGGGACGCCCTGGTTCATTCGCCTCATCGGTCCCCTCTTCAAGGGCGTGATCCTGAGCGAGCGGCCGTACCGGAAGAATTCGCCGACCCATCCCCAGTACGTGATGGGCGACACGCGCGACTTCGAAGCCGAGAAGGCCCGGTTGCTGGCGAGCGTGCAGGCCTTTTCCGCGTCTCCGCAGGAGGACTTCCGCCACCCGATCTTCGGTCGAATGACCGCCGGGGAGAAGAGCTGGGCCGCATACCGTCACCTGGACCACCACCTGTCCCAGTTCGGAGTGTGAATCGCCGTGACGGGTCGACTGCGGTCTCTGCCGAGAAGCGTGTGGGCGCTGGGGATCGTCTCCCTGCTGATGGACTCGTCTTCCGAACTCGTCCACAGCCTGCTGCCCGTCTTCATGGTGTCGACGCTGGGAGCCTCCATGGTCACGGTGGGCGTGATCGAGGGCGTCGCGGAGGCCACCGCGGCCCTCACGAAGGTGTTCTCGGGGACGTTCAGCGACTGGTTGCGCCGCAGGAAACTGCCCGCGCTCGTGGGGTACGGGCTTGCCGCGCTGTCCAAGCCGCTCTTCCCCCTGGCGTCGACCATCGGGTGGGTCTTCGCGGGCCGGTTCATGGACCGCGTCGGCAAGGGCATCCGCGGAGCCCCGCGTGACGCCCTGATCGCCGACGTGACCGCACCCGACCTCCGGGGCGCGGCGTTCGGGCTGCGCCAGGCGCTCGACTCGGTCGGTGCGTTCGTGGGTCCCCTTCTTGCCGTGCTGCTCATGGCGTGGCTGGCGGGCGATCTCAGGGCGGTGCTGTGGATCGCCGTGGCACCTGCCGTGCTCGCTGTCGTGATCCTGGCCGTGGCGGTCAGGGAGCCCGGAACCGATTCGGCCCCGACCGTCATGCGGAATCCGGTGGACCTCCAGGCGGCCCGCGCCCTGCCCCGGGCATTCTGGATGGTGGTGGGTCTCGGATTCGTCTTCGGCCTCGCCCGGTTCAGCGAGGCCTTCCTGGTCCTTCGGGCACAGTCGGCGGGCCTGGCCGTGGGGGCGGTGCCCGTGGTGCTGGTCGTGATGAACCTCGCGTATGCGGCGACGGCGTACCCGGCCGGAGCGGCGGCGGATCGGCGCGCTCCGGGTCCGCTGCTCCTGGCGGGCCTTGCGGCACTCGTTCTTGCGGATGTCCTCATCGCGGCGGCGAGCGGCCCGGCGCTCGTCCTCGTCGGCGCGGGCCTGTGGGGCGTGCACCTCGGGATGACCCAGGGACTGTTCTCGAAGCTGGTGGCAGACCGTTCGCCGACGGCGCTCCGCGCGACGGCCTTCGGCCTGTTCAACCTGGCCACCGGTCTCGCGCTCCTCGGAGCGAGTATTCTCGGCGGTGTGCTGTGGGATCGCGTGGGCGCGTCGGCCACCTTTCTCGCCGGCGGAGCCTTCGCCCTGCTTGCCGCCCTGGGGCTCGTCCTGGTCCGACAGACAGGGGACGGGGGCGGGTCCTGATCGGTTCCGGCGTTCTGAGGGGCCTTCGTCTGTCCACGGTGTCCGCTTCCTGTCGGGTCCAGCGTCCCGGCAGCCGGCGTACGCCGCTTGCCCTGGGATCGCCGCACCGGATCCGGAGCACGGGTCAGCCCTTGCTCATCGGGACGAACTCGATGGTTCCTCCGTCCGGGAGGGGATGCTGCTCGGGTTTCCCGGGCACGTAACCGAAGCGCGCGTACAGCGGAATGCCCGGAAGCGTGGCCATGAGCTCGAACCGGCTGAAGCCGCCGGCGCGTGCCTCGGCTTCGCACCGCTCCAGCAGGGCGCGTCCGATTCCCTGCCGCGCATGATCGGGGTCCACGAAGAATGCCCGGATCTTCGCCGCATCCACGACCGGATCCAGGAGTGCGGCGTCGCGGTGAACCGACGCGTCTCCACCGAAGAG
>JAHEEH010000449.1 GCA_024640835.1 Bacteroidota bacterium | reverse complement strand
AGCCTCGACGCGGACCCTGATGCTCCCCGAGGTTTCGGCGCCCCTTCGATTCCAGTCCCCCGGTCTGACCGGTTCGACCGGCACGTGGAGCGCGATGCGGTCGAGGATCGGGCCGCTCACCCGTCCCAGGAAACGATGGATGGCACCGGCATCGCATCGGCAATCCCCCCTCCCGCTCCTGCCGCATGGGCACGGGTTCATGCTGGCCACCAGGAGGACACGTGCCGGTAGCCGGATCCTCCATCGCGACCGGGATACCAAGACGAACCCTTCTTCTATGGGCTGTCGCAGGGCTTCCAGGACCTCGCGCCGGAACTCGGGCAGCTCGTCCAGGAAGAGCGTCCCGCAGTGGGCGAGCGACAACTCGCCGGGGCGCGGTGGGTCCCCCCCGCCGATCATCCCGGCCCGGGTTACGGAGTGGTGAGGAAATCGGAACGGCGCGATCTTCAGAAGGCCCGCTCCCGGATCCAGAAGACCGGCGACCGAATGCACGCGGCTCGCTTCGAGGGCGTCGTCTTCGCCCAGTACCGGCATGATTCCGGCAAGCCGTCGCGCCAACATGCTTTTTCCCGCCCCGGGCGGACCTACGAGCAGCACGTGGTGCCCTCCAGCGGCCGCGATCTCGAGGGCACGGCGAGCGCCATCCTGTCCCACGACGTCCACCATGTCGGGCTCCGGAGAGCCCTTCGGCTCCGTCCGCCCAGCGGCCACGGACGGTCCACCGAATCCGCGCAGTACCGAAACGGCTTCACCGAGGCTGTCGACCCCGAAAGCGCGGATTCCGCGCACCGCGAGCGCTTCGGATACGTTGCCCGCAGGAACGACGATCTCCGAAGCCCCCCGCTCCCTCGCCGACATCGCGACCGCCAGCACGCCGGGGACCGGCCGGACTCGGCCGTCCAGCGCCAGTTCGCCGACTACCGGGATCGACGCTGCCCGTCCGCCGGCCGGAATGGCGCCGCCCGCTGCCAGCAGGGCCGCTGCGAGCGCCAGGTCGAACAGGGCGCCGTCCTTTCGCAGATCCGCCGGCGCGAGACTCACGGTGATGGCGCCGCGGGGAACCGGCAGTCCCGATGCCCGGATCGCAGAGAAGACCCGCTCACGACTCTCCCGGACCGTCGCCTGCGGCAGACCCACGACCGTCCATGACGGCAGACCGCTGCGCACGTGCACTTCGACCTCGACCGGAATCGCGTCGATTCCGACGGTGGTTGCGCTCCAGGAGCGAGCGATGCGGCTGCTGTTCCGTTCTCCGGTCACCCCCTCTCGACCCACGGGGAGAACACGACATACCCTTCTTGCTGTTTCCCGGGCGGAGTGGTAGTTACCGGCTCTATCGACGATGTCATGGCCATGCGGACGATCCTGATTGTCGACGACGATGATGAAATCCGTGCGTCGCTCGCGGACGCCCTTTCCTCATCACAGACGAGGGTGGATATGGTGCCGAACGCCGATGAGGCGCTCAAGCGCCTGGCACAGAACCGGCCCGACCTGATTCTCTCGGATGTCCGAATGCCCGGAATGAGCGGGATCGAGTTGCTCGCCCGTGTAAGCAAGGACTACGGGGGAATTCCGGTGCTGCTCATGACGGCGTTCGACGATCTCGCCACCGTGACGACCGGCATGCGGGAGGGTGCTGCGGAATTCCTGGTCAAGCCACTGGATCTCGAGCATTTGCGCACCGTGGTCCGTCGCGTGTTCGAGGACTCGGCTCTGCGGACCGCGGAGTCCGAGACGGTGGCGGAGTATTCGGGTCCGGTATCGCGGTCCGACCTGGGGCGTATCGATCTCATCGGCCATCATCCCTCGATGGTGGCCATCTTCAAGACGATCGGCCAGGTGGCGGCGACACGTGCAAGCGTCGTCATACGGGGAGAGAGTGGCACGGGCAAGGAGCTCATCGCGCGGGCCATCCATGCGGCGTCTCCGTGGGCTTCCGAGCCTTTCGTGGCGGTGAACTGCACGGCCCTGCCGGCCTCACTGCTCGAGTCCGAGCTGTTCGGCCATCGCAAGGGTGCCTTCACGGGGGCGTCCGCAGACCGCCGGGGCCGGTTCAGTCTCGCCGGCCGTGGGTCCCTGTTCCTCGACGAGATCGGAGACACGTCGCCTGACTTTCAAAGCAAGCTGCTTCGCGTACTCCAGGAGCGATCCTACTATCCGGTCGGAGCGGATCGTGCCGAGACCACGGAGGCACGCGTCCTCACGGCCACGCACCGGGACCTGGAGGCGATGGTCGGTGACGGTCGGTTCAGGGAGGATCTCTATTACCGGTTGCGGGTCGTTGAAATCCGCGTGCCACCGCTTCGCGAGCGGCGATCCGACCTTCGTGACCTTGCCGCCAACCTCGCACGGAAGGCAGCTCATCATGTATCTCGTGGACTGCCGACCATCTCCGAAGAGGCCCTCGACGCCCTGGAACGGCATTCCTGGCCGGGAAATGTCCGCGAACTCGAGAACTGTCTGACGCGTGCCGTGGTCATGGCGCCCGGCGGAGTGATCCGGGCCGAACACCTGGCC
>JAHEEH010000448.1 GCA_024640835.1 Bacteroidota bacterium | reverse complement strand
TATCGGGCTCCAGGGCAGGCCCACCGGTTCCGTTTCAACAGCGTCAACACCTAATGAGAATCCTGTTCGTTTCCGGCGAGGTCGCACCGTTCACCAACAAGTCCGAGATCGCGACGCTCACACGGCACCTTCCCGATCTGCTGCACGAGACGGGGCGCTTCGAGACCCGGATCATGATGCCTCGCTACGGAATCGTGTCGGAGCGCCGGAATCGGCTGCATGAGGTGATCAGGCTCTCGGACAACGACATTCCCATGGGCTCCCAGACCGAGGCGCTCAAGGTGAAGGTGGCCTCGATCCCGGGAATCCGGCTGCAGGTCTACTTCATGGACAACGCGCGCCTCTTCAAGCGGAAGGGGATTTTCGCGGACAAGTCGGGCAAGGTCTTCGAGGACAACCAGGAGCGTGCGGCGTTCTTCGGACGCGCCGTGATAGAGACCATTAGAAACCTCGGCTGGGATCCGGACCTGGTCCACACCTTCGGCTGGATGAGCGGCCTGGTTCCCTTCATGATGCGGACGGTGTACGCCGACGATCCCCTGTTCGCGAACAGCCGGATCATCCACACGCCGCACCCGGTCGAGTTCGATGCACCGTACAGCGGACAGATGCTCGGGCAGCTGGGGCTTCCGGCCGATGACCGGGCCGTAGGGGCCGACGCGAACAGCATCGGACGGGCCTTCGCGGATGCGGTGATCCTGACGGGAGACGTGAGCTCCGAGAACGGGCTGGCCCAGTTCGGAGAAGATCAGTCGGCCAACGCAGAAACGGCGTCGGCGGTGTATGATCGCGTGCTGGCCTCGGTGGCTGCCTGACCTCGCGACAGGGGGTTTGTCACCGACGGCAATCCGGAAACCATCCGGCGGGCGCGGCATATAGCCTCGGTCTGAACGTCAAACCCCAGCGACACCGTCGGATGGGGTTTTAGTTTGCCCTCTTCTCATACGATTTTGCCCCGTCCGGCCGTTAGGCTGCCTCACCCTTCACCTTGACGCCATGCCGGGACGCTTCGCGCTCACGCCGCTGCTTCTTGTCCTCCTGTTGAGTGCCTGTGACAATCCCACCGGAGTGGGCTCCGAACTCCTTGGCGAGCAGGGTGGCGATCCGGTCGAAATCCAGTTCGTACCCGTGGAGATGTCGACCAGTGTCGAGACCGACGTCACGGGGGGATCCGGGCCCCTGCAGCGCATGCTGGTCGGGGTCACCGAGGATGCCGACCTGGGACAGATCCGTGCCACGGGACACATGGACTTCGTCGCCCCCGCCTCGGCTCTTTCTGCCGACTTTTCGGGCAACGCGGTGACCAGCGCCACGCTCTACCTCGATCGCGGGTACGTCTACGGCGACACCACGAGTTCGATCACCGTCCGGCTGGATGACCTGGGCGATGAATGGACCGCGACGGAAGCGAAGGCCGACACGACGTTCCCGGTGGGGTCCTTTGCCGCGGAGCACACCTTTGGCTCGACGACGGCCCTCGTGGGCGTGCCCTTGCCGGCCGATTGGGTTGCCCGCTGGGACGCTGCCTTGAGATCGTCCTCCTTCAGCGACGACTTCCACGGCTTCCGGATCGAGGCCGTTTCCGGAGACGCCGTGGCGGGCTTCGATCAGTATGGATCGTTCCTCCAGGCCGTTGCCGGCGGAGACACGGTGTATTTTCCGGCGTCACGCACGCACTCCACTCTCCGGTTCCAGGAGCCCTTCTCGCCGCCTCAGGACGCCGTCGTCCTCCAGGACGGCCGCGGCATGGGAACCGTGCTTCGGTTCGAGATCGAGGACGACCGGCTCGACGTCGCTGCACTCAGCCGTGCCCGGCTCGAGATTCCGTTCGACTCGACGCTCAGCAGCGACGCCCCCTCCGGGTACGTGCGTCCTTTCGCCTCCATTTCGGGCCTGACGCTGGACGCCGTGTCCGTGGACAGCGGCGCCCGGTATTCGCTCGATGCCAAGGCCTCCGTCGTCGGCGGGAAGATCCGCTTCGAGTCTTCGGACCTGCTTTCCGTCATCCGCCTGCTTCTGAGCGGCGGATCAGCACTCGATCATTTCGAGTTGCGCGTGAACCCGACGCTCGTCTCGCTCGACGTGCTCCGACTCGCCTCGCCGGCCAGCCCGTCCTCCGTTCCGCGGATCGTGCTGACCGCAGTCCCCTTCCAATGATGCCCCGTATTCCGCACGCCCGTTTCATGCGGCCCATCGCAGCGGCGGCGGCGCTCCTGCTGCTTACGCTTCCGGACCCTGTCGCTGCACAGAGCACCCGCCCGGGATCGGTCTACTCCCGGTTCGGAGTCGGCGAGCGCGTGGACGCGTTCAGCAGCCGGGCCCCGTCCATGGGCGGCAGTGGGTACGCCCTCGGCGGCGGCGCCTTCACGTCACTCGCCAACCCTTCCCTGCTCGCCGACCTCCTGCTGACGCGGGCCAGTGTGGGCATGCAGTTCGACAATCTGCGGATGACCGATGCAGCCGGAGGCCGGTCGGAGACCAGTTCGGGGGAGCTGTCCGGGTTCTCCGTCGGAATTCCTCTCCT
>JAHEEH010000447.1 GCA_024640835.1 Bacteroidota bacterium | reverse complement strand
TCCTGCTCTTCCTTCTCGTCTTCGTTCCGTCCGCCCGCGGGCAGGACGTCACCGGAGACTGGTACGGCATACTGGCCACCGACGATGTCGCGGTATCGATCAACCTGCACGTCGCTGGCATCGACGGCGGGTACGCCGCCACCATCGACAGCCCGGAACAGGGGGCGTTCGGAATTCCGCTCGACTCTTTCGAGATCGACTCGCTGCAGGTCAGGTTCGCGTTTGCGGCCGCGTCGATGACGTACGAGGGAGTCCTCGATGAGGCCTCCTCGCGCATCGATGGAACGTTCTCACAGGGCGGACGGGCTCTGGAGCTGAACTTCGGCAGAACGGAGGTGGAGGTGCCGGCCGGCCGGCGCTGGGCCACGGACCTGGTGGAGAAGACCGAGGTCTACATCACCATGCGGGACGGGGTCCGGCTGTTCACCTCCATCTACGCCCAGAAGGATCGGTCGGAGCCGCATCCCATCGTCATCAACCGGACACCGTACAACATCGAGCCGGCGGGTGAGAGGAGGTTCTCGGACAAGATCCGGGCATTCCGGCACTTCATCGAGGACGGATACATCGTCGTGTTGCAGGATGTGCGTGGACGATACATGAGCGAGGGCACGTACGAGAACATCAGGCCCCTTCTCTGGGATAAGAACGGCCCCGGGGACATCGACGAATCGACGGACACGTACGACACGATCGAGTGGCTCGTGAACAACGTGGAGGGCAACAACGGACGCGTCGGAGTGCTGGGGATCTCGTACCCCGGCTTCTACTCGACCACCTCCATTCCGGACGCCCATCCGGCTCTGAAGGCCGTGTCGCCACAGGCTCCCGTGACCAACTGGTTCCTCGGAGACGACTGGCACCACAACGGGGCCTTCTTCATGCTGGACGCCTTTTCGTTCTACGTGGGCAACGGCGTTCCCCGTCCCGAGCCCACGCGGCAACCGCCGCCGCCCTTCCGCTGGCCCTCTCGGGACAACTACGAGTTCTTCCTGGACCTCGGTCCGATCCCGAACGTCGTGTCCACGTACCTGCAGGGGATCGAGTTCTGGCCGGAGCTCATCGCCCACCCCAACTACGACGACTTCTGGAAGGATCGCGACCCGCGTCCCCACCTGGTCGACGTGAAGCCGGCCGTCTGGACCGTGGGCGGCCTGTTCGATGCGGAGGATATTTTTGGCCCGTGGCAGGTCTACGAGTCGATCGAGCGCCAGAACCCGGACGCGGACAACCGGATCATCATGGGTCCGTGG
Source organism: Bacteroidota bacterium (assembly GCA_024640835.1). Lineage (GTDB taxonomy): Bacteria > Bacteroidota > Rhodothermia > Rhodothermales > UBA10348 > JAHEEH01. Next base: position 1,272 of record JAHEEH010000447.1, on the reverse strand, counting down.
TTCCACGGGCAATGGGCGACGGGCGACGCCGAGAGCATGGGCAACGTGCACTGGGGCCGCAACACCTCCGCCGATTTCAAGGAGATGGAGCTCGCCTTCTTCAACGAGTACCTGAAGGACGGTCCGGATGACGGACTGGCCGAAGTGACGGTATTCGATACGGGAGCGCTCCGATGGGATTCCTTCGACGCATGGCCTCCGGCGGCCTCGGCGCGGTTCTCGCTGTGGCTGAATCCGGACGGGGAGCTCGGATTCGAGGCCCCTTCGGCGTCGGACTCGTACAGCGAGTACGTTTCGGATCCCGCGAACCCGGTCCCGTATACGGAGGATGTCCATCTGCGACGGACCGTCGCGTACATGTCGGACGATCAGCGCTTCGCGGACCGTCGGCCCGACGTGGCGGTGTGGCAGACGGAGCCTCTGACCGAGTCCGTCACGCTGACCGGGCCGGTGGAAGCCGATCTGTGGGTGTCGACCACGGGCACGGACGCGGACTTCGTGGTGAAGGTCATCGACGTGTTCCCGGACACGCTGTCCGGCTACCCCGAGAACGACAACAACGTCCCCATGCAGGGGTACCAGATGCTCGTGCGGGGTGAAGTCATGCGCGGCCGGTTCCGTGACAGTTTCGAGGAACCTGCTCCGTTCACACCGGGTGAGCCCACCGAAGTGCGTTTCAAGGTGCCCGACCTGCATCACACCTTCAAGCCCGGTCACCGGATCATGGTGCAGGTGCAGAGCTCGTGGTTCCCGCTGGTCGATCTGAATCCCCAGACCTTCGTGCCGAACATCTTCGAGGCTACGGCGGGGGACTTCGTGAAGGCTACTCAGCGGATCTACCAGGACGCCGCACACCCGTCCACCGTCCGGCTGTACCGGCTCGACCGCTGATCAGCCCGGCGTCTCGCGCAGCAGTGGGGCCGTGGCCGGGGAGGAGCGGTGCACGGCCTGCAGGATGGATGCGTGCAGCAGTTCGCCCATGGTGGCGCAGTCGCGATACCGGGGATCGGAGTAGTGCTCGGCGAGCTGCTGGCCCAATCGCTCGACGTTTTCCGGGGGTGCGATCTCGTCCGGGCGCATGGTCTGCATGAGCGCGTCGAAGCGACCGTGGGATACCCCCACGCGGTTGGCGATGAGCGCCCGCTCCTCCACCTGGTACTGGAGGACGTTTTCCGGGGCGAGATGCTGCGTGGCCACCTTGACGAACGGACCGTTCTGGGGGAAATACTGGGGCAGGTACACCTCCTTCCGCCAGTGATGCACGGACTGGTC
>JAHEEH010000446.1 GCA_024640835.1 Bacteroidota bacterium | reverse complement strand
CGGAGGACAACCGAAGGTCGCGTAGACGAGGACGCTGTGGCTGAAGGGCTCCACCACGGGGTCCGTGATCGCGTTGGTGCCCTGCAGGGCGCACCGGACGGGCTCGGGGATCCGGACACGCGCCCAGGAGCTGTCGGCGAAGTCGAAGATCCAGGCGTCGGCGATGGGGCGGCTGAATCGGGCAGGCAACTCGTGGCTCACCGGTCCCGTCCCTCCGACGAGGGCGACCTTCGTCGGATGCCATCCCGTCACCAGGGCGGGCCACATCCGGGCTTCCGGCCGCTCGGGGTCCTTCGTCGCCACCTCCACCCACGTGTGGGCGCGATCGTCGAAGGTCAGCATCAGGTCGTGAACCCTGTAGTAGCCGTATCCGCCGAACGCGAGGGGACGCCCGGTGACCGGATGCAGTCCTCCCCCGTGAGCGCCCTGCACCCGGCTGCTGTACTTGGGGAAGGTCCGCAGCAGGTCGGTCGCCAGTCCGAAGTGGACGACGGACCCGACGGTGCCGTCCCACATCCAGGCCTCGCCGGATGCGACATCGATCGTGGCGGAGTGTCCCTTCGGCTCGTACTTGTTCTCGAAGACGGCCATTGCCGGGGCCATCGCACGTCGAAGTCGGACGATGTCGGCCGGAACGTCGATCGCGAACAGAGTGTCGTCCTGGACGAACCAGAAGGCGCCGTCGTAACTGCCGAGGGGGACGTACGAGGGGTCGAGGACGGGCGGGACGCTCTGGTAGTCGACCACGTCCGTCTCCCCGGAGGCTCGCCAGTCACACCCGGAGCAGCCGGCCAGCAGAACGAGGCACAGGAGAACGGGGGGGCGAAGTCCTGCCATGAGGGCTCCCGGGGACCTTGTTTCGAATCGGAAGCGAATCGACGACGAAGCTAATGCCCGCGGTTGGACGATGTCGCGCTGTTTCGATTCTGATTCGAAACGACGGGGGGCGACGTTTCGAGGTTGTTCCGATACAGAATCGAAACGGGTCCCCACGCCTTGCAACATGTCCGTTATCTAGTTCTACGAACGACCGCCCACTCGTTGGCTGCCGGCGGAGAATTCAGGACCCGGCGGATGATCCTGCTGAAATAGCATTCGAACAGGACGTCCGGGCAGTCACGCGGGAGCCCACCGTCGCACGCCGGCGGTGGGCTTCATGCTGTCTGCGCCTATGGAGCGGCTGGTACCCCTCCAGGCACGAGACCCCGCGATCAGTCCCTCAACTGACACCGCCACTCGTCGACGTACTGCCGGTCCGTGAAGTTGCCCTCGGCGTCGACGTGCGCCATCCACATGTAGCGGACCTGGACTCTGGACTTCCCGTGGACGTAGGCCTCGTTGGCCTGGTAGAACCAGGTTCCGCCTGCGTTTCCGTTGGGCTTCGCGACGTAGTTGATGTCGGTCAGGAGCTGGCTGCTGTCCTCGCCCATCTGGAGCGTCCATTCGTCCCCCGACGTGAGCCCGGTGAACCGGAACGGATCGTCCGTCTTGTAGTCGATGCCGACGTGGTCGATCACGTTGCCGGACGGCGTTATCAGCAGGAATCCCGGGAGCGTTGCGTATCCGGCGTACTGTACTTCCTCCCCCAGGCACGGAATGAAGCTGGGGTCCGCGGGAGGCAGCCATATGGTCCCGAGGGGATTCGGCACGATCCGCTGGGCTCCCTTGGCGGCGATGTCATCGGCTTCCGCAGTCGGGGCAACGCCGACTCCGGCATCACAACCCAGGGCGGCGATGAGAAACAGGAAAATCAATCCACGCATCTGCAATGCTCCCCCACGCGAGGTGGGAATCTGGTGAGGGCCCTCAGTGGGCTACCCTAGTGATCACGCGAAACCGGTCTCGAGGGGATCATCAGCCCGAGGAGCACGGATGCGGCCGCCCTGGACCGGGCCTTTCTGGAGGGTTTCTGAAACGGATAGCATTTCGTCGGAACTTGCACTTGCACCTGCAAGTACAACTCCCAACAGTCGATGCCACCGTGGCATTCACACCGAAGATGAGCGAGACATTCGGACAGTTCCTGCAGCTCCTGCGACGCAAGAAGGGCCTCACGCAGAAGGACGTGGCCCTTCGGGTCGGCATTGAGCCCACGTATTTGAGCAAGGTCGAGAACGACGCCAAGGGCATCTACTCCCTGTCGGAGGAGTCCCTGACGAAGCTCGCGCGGGTGCTTGATGCCGACAGCGACGAGATGCTCGCGCGTGCGGGGAAGATCCCCTCCGACGTGCGGCGGATGATCGTCCGGGACTTCTCCCTCATCAAGGAGATTCGCACCATTGTAGCGGAGGAGAGTCGTTATGAAGCTGACAAAGACGAGTAAGCCCCTTTTCGTATCCCTTCTTCTCGACGAGACCGGCTCGATGCAGTCGATCAAGGAGGACACCATTCGAGCCTACAACCAGTACCTGGACAGCCTGAAGGAGACCGAGGCCGACGCCCCGATCCTCTTCAGCCTCGTCACCTTCAACAGCAGCGATACCCGGGTCCGGACCATTGCCGACCCCGTCAGGACCGTACGTGTCCTCACG
>JAHEEH010000445.1 GCA_024640835.1 Bacteroidota bacterium | reverse complement strand
CGGTAGAACCGGGCCCGATCTTCGTCACTGGCGAGCGCGGACGCCGGAAGCACCTTCAGGGCCACCGTGCGGTCGAGGCTCGTGTCGAAGGCCCTGTACACGATGCCCATGCCGCCGCGGCCGAGCTCGGCGTCGATGCGGTACTGGGAGAGGTGGAGGCCGGTCATTGCACGCCTGACAGTTCGGATTGCAGGTTGATGATGAGGTGCAGATCGATGCTCTCGACCTCGGTGTCGATTCCTCCGGGGGCATCCGCCTCGGATTCCGGCAGTCCGAACAGGAACCGGTCGCTCTCGGGGAACACGTCAAACACGTTCCCCCCGAAGGCATACCAGAACAGGGAGAAGTCCGCGGGGGGAGCGGTCACCGCGAAGACCGGATCGAGCTGAACGGGTACGCCCTGGCCTCCGGAATCCACGTTGAGGGCGTACAGCATCCTCCCGTCGGCGGACCAGCGGGGCAACGTCATTCCATTCTCCCAGATCATGTAGGGCGCACTGTCCGGGTCTTCCATCGACTGGACGTAGATCCCCCCCTGATCCTCGAAAGCCAGGTAGCGGCCGTCCGGGGAGTAGTCGAAGTGCCTGGGATTGCCACCGGGTCCGTTGTGGGACAGGCTGCTCCCCTGGAACGCCCCGTACGCCGGGTCATCCAGGTCGAAAAGGGTGTATCGACTTCCCGCATCCATCGAGCCCGGAACCCCGGTGGCCACCACCGCCTGTGTGCCCACGGGCGAAACGGTCAGATCGTAGAGCTCCGTGCTCCCGGTCTCCCCCAGGGTCACTTCCCCACCGCGTCCCGTGGCGGCCTTGACCTTGAGCGACCTCTGGCCAAACTCGTTTCGACCGATGAAATACACCGAGTCCCCGCTTGCGCTCCAGGCCGGAAAATCGCTCCTGCCCCCGGTCGTGAAGGCCCGTCGCGAGCCCGTTTCGAAGTCGAGAATCCAGATGTCCGTTTCGGCCGGAGCACCCGTGGAAGGCTCGCTCTCGATCACGATCGCGGCCATGGTTCCTTCGGGGTGCACGGTCGCACTCCGATAAATGGCCGGCGGAAAGCGGGTCTGCATGGACTCGTTCGAAAACGACGCACCGGTCATACGAACGACGACCGGGCGGACCGGCCGGGCATTGTTCACGATTCCCACCCGGGCCCCCACGTGCACCAGCGTTCCTTCCCTCGACAGCGTCATCCCCTCGGGACGCACGTCCCGGTCCAGGGGAATCAGCGGGCCGGTCTGTGCAAACCGGTCCAGATCGAACGGCATGGCCACCAGATCGGCATCCATCACGAAGACCAGGTGACCGGAGTCGAGGTACTGGACCCGTTGCCCGGGAAGATCGACATACCCGCGATTCTCGCCGGTCTTCAGGTTCCAGAACCCGATCCGGTCAGGCGCATCCCGGTACTGCGCCGTGGCTACGAGCGTCTTTCCGTCAGGCAACATGTGGGGAAAGTCCATGTCGTACTGGCCGCTCAGCGTATCCAGTTCGATCACGCGCCGCACCACCCCCGTCGTGAGAGACCGCTCATAGATCGACGGGATATCCTCGTACACGATGGTCTCGGCATCTACCCATTCCGCCCTGGGTCCGCCCTCGCTCGTCTCCGCCACCTCGATGATCGAGCCGGAGGAGAGTGTCAGAATCTTGATGCCCGAGGACGTGGTGAGCAGCAGACGTTCGCCATCGGGCGAGAAGGCGAGATGGACGAACACCTCGGGCGCGTCGTACGTCCGCTGTTCATCGCGCGACAGGTCCAGAACGTGAATGGTCTCCGTTGCCACGGCTATTCGACTTCCATCCTCGGAGATATCCATGGCGGCGATGACCCCGCCGAGAGGAACGGACTGCGTGATGCGCTTGCTCGTACCGGGAACGGTATCCGGCTTCCGCTGGAATCCCAGCCACCAGCCGAGCAGCGCGGCGGCCAACGTGAGGGCTACGAGAGAGGCCGGGTGACGGAGACGCGAGGTCATGGCGGCACGCCGTCCCCGGGACCCATCCCGACCGGCAGCGGCCGGCATGGCGGCGACGGAAGCCGAACGGCTCATGGCCGGGGTCGAAAGGTCCACGGTGCGGAGATCGACGATCAGATCCGTGGCATTCTGGTACCGGTCGTTCTTCGCTTTCGCGAGCAGTTTCGTGACGATCCACTCCAGTCCCATCGGGAGTCCCGTCCGGATGGCCGTCAGCGGCTCGGGATGTTCGTTCAGGATGGCGTACAGGGCAGCCTGCTCGTAGTCCGCGGGAAACGGAAGCCGCCCGGCGACCATCTCGTACAAGACCACCCCCAGGGCCCAGAGATCCGTCCGGTGATCGACCTCCTCTCCTTTCGCCTGCTCGGGGCTCATATAGGCCACCGTCCCGAGCGTGCTTCCCATCCGCGTCAGCATCGTCGACTGGTTCGTCTTCGCGAGACCGAAGTCGAGCACCTTGGCGACGCCCTGGGAAGTCAGCATCACGTTCGCCGACTTGATGTCCCGGTGCACGATCTGCTTCGCGTGGGCCTCCTTCAGGGCCTCGGCGACCTGGCCCGCGATGT
>JAHEEH010000444.1 GCA_024640835.1 Bacteroidota bacterium | reverse complement strand
TCCCGACGTGAATCCGAGGTAGTAGTCCGACTGCTCGAGGATCGACGTGAGCGGGCCCGCGTCCACGAACGTGTCTCCGTTGAGCGACCACGATACCCGGAACGTGTCCCCGTCACCGGCATCGTCATGCCTTGCCACGAGGGACAGGGTGGCCGGGAATCCCGCGCGCACCGGAACGGTCCAGGTCGCCCGCGCCTCGGAATGCCGCTTCGACGGCTTTCCTCCGCTTTCCCCTTCAGTCAAGGTCTGACCCACACCGTTGGCGCTGACGAGGTCGGCAGGATCCCCCGAGAGAGAACCCAGGTCGGCCACGACGGATGTCGGGAAGTGATCGACGGCGGGAGCGGGTGCGGCCACGTCGATGTAGTCCGTCAGCGTGGATGAATCCGACCCCGCCGAATTCGAAGCGGAAAGCGATACCGTGTACAGTCCGGGCGCCGTGTACTCGTAGGCCGGATTCTGTTCGGTGGACGTGCCGCCGTCACCGAAATCCCACGCCCACGACGCCGGCGAGCCGGTCGACTCGTCCGTGAACTGGACGGTCAGCGGCGCGACACCGCTCGTGGGCGTTCCCGAGAACGCCGCCACCGGAGCGGGTAGGGTCACCGATCCCACGACGTAGCTGTCGATCACCTGGCCCGCGCGGGTGATGAACTGAAGCGTCATCGTAGACGCGTCGGCATCGACCAGCATGGCGCCATAGTCCCCATTGTACCGGACCTGGCTTCCTGTGACCGTGGCGCCGAACGAGTAGGTGCTGCGGCCGCCGAGTCCGTTCACGAAGTAGACGATGCCGTCCGCGTCGATCCGCTCGTACGTATGGTCGTGGCCACCCATGACCACGTCGGCGCCCCAGGCCGCAAAGGGCCACCGCATTGCAGTCGTGGACTGGTGGGAGCCGGACGAGTACGCGGCATGATGGAAGTACACCACCTTCCACTGGGCCGTGGACGCGGCAAGCGCGGCCTGCAGCCATTGCGCCTGCGTCGAGTTCGAAGCCTGGCCGTCGGGCTCGCGGGAGTCGCTGTCGACGGCGAAGAAGTGCACGTCTCCCCACACGAAGTCGTAGTACCTCTCCTGGCCCGGGCCGTACGGGAGATCGAAGTAGTCGAAATGCGCTCCACTGCACTCGCCGCCGCCACACGATATCGTCTCCCAGTCGTGGTTGCCGAGTGTCGGGAAGAGCCGGTTGGTGGTCGCCGTGGATCCGTACGTTCCGGTGTACGGGTAGATGAAATCCCCGTAGTACTGACCGATGTTCGCATCGACAGTCGCGGCTGAGCCGGTCGGATAGTTGTTGTCACCGGTGGTGATGACGAGATCCGGATTCCAGGAGCTCACCAGGGCAGCTACGTCGGCCTCAGCCGGGTTCGCATCGTCGCCCCAGTCTCCGATGACGGCGAACCGCACGGCGCCGGACGGCGTGACATGCACCTGGCCGGTGGCGACGTCCGTGCCGCCCTGGTCGTCCGTCACCGTGAGCGCGATCTGGAATTCCCCTGCAGACGTGTAGGTGTGCGTCGGCGAGACGCCACTGCCCGTCGTCGAATCACCGAAGTCCCACGCGTACGAGACGATGGAGCCGTCGAGGTCCGACGACGCCGACGCGTCGAACGGAACCGCGAGCGGGGCGACCCCGACCCGGGGCGTTCCGGTGAAAGAGGCGGTCGGCGGAACGTTGGCCCCGCCGGTCACATACGTGACGCTGAGGCCCGGTCTGTTCGCCACGAGTGCGACCTCCCTGGAATCGACGTCGATGCCGTCGAGGAACGCGTTGTCGTACTCGAGGATGATGAAGCCCCGATTCGTATTCGGGTCGTCGATCCACGACTGGACCAGGGTGACTCCCGCGGCATTGAGGGAGACCACCCGAGGTCCCGTGGACGGGGCCGACAGGCTCCCCAGCACGGTCGATCCCCGGTCCAGCGATCCGTTCGCGCCCGGAAGCTGCCAGGGCGACCCCGAATCGTATGCGTTCCAGGTCGCACCGTACTCCGTCCAGGTCCGCTTTGACTCGTATACGCTGTAGGCGTTGCTCGAGGCGTCGATCACGTTGACCTCGACCGAGGCTGCCGTGATGGTCGCTCCCACCGGTATGTCCGTGAGGTCCCAGTACAGGAGAATGGACTTGTCCGAGTCGCCGTCCACCTCGAGGAAGGATTCTCCCCCGAAATTCGCTGCGGCGGAGGTGGCCAGGAGCTTGGTGTCCCGCGCGCCGGCGTATCCGTTCTGACCGGAACGGAACACCTGGGTGACCGCTCCATCGGGTGGAGGCACGACCGCCTCCCGGAACGACGCCACCTGGCAGGCGGCCCGGTTGAGCGCAAATACGGCCTCCGATGGCTGAACGCTGCCCATGGGCACGCCCATCGGGTCGCCGGTGTACAGGTTGTCGGGACTCGACCAGGACGTGAGGCGCGTGCAGTTGAAGCCGCCGCCCGCACACTGGTCGTTGTAGGCCATGATCGTCCGCCACCGCTTGGACGTGTCCGTGCTGCCGAAAGCCGCCTGGTTCACGTAGCCGTGGCTCAACTCACAGGGCGACG
>JAHEEH010000051.1 GCA_024640835.1 Bacteroidota bacterium | reverse complement strand
GTGCCGGGAGAGGCGGTGATGATCCAGTCTGCGTCGGCGATCACGGGAGCGGATTCGCGCTCCTCCACGAGGTGCCAGCGGAGTTCGGGGAGGTTCCAGCGGGACGTATCGAACGCGGCCAGCGACCGCTTCGCCTGGTCGAGGGCGGGCCCGATGCCGTAGACGTCCAGGGCACGGGAGCGACCTGCGAGCCAGATCTTCTCGAGGAACAGAGGAAACCCTCCCACATGGTCCGGGTGCTCGTGCGTGATGAAGAGGCCGCAGATGGATTCGAGCCCGATTCCCGCCGCCTGGGTCCGCTGGACCACGTCGCCCCCGCAATCCACCAGCAGGACCCGTCCCGGCTCCTCGAGAGCGAGCATGGTGGTCGTGCGGTGCGGATCGGTGAACGGGGCTCCCGTTCCAAGCAGGTGAATTCGAGGCATGCGGCCGGCGGGTGAAGCGCGCGGTGAACGACCGCGCAGGGGCAAGGTTCGGCCGCCTACCGGCGGCGCAGCACCGTGAACGCGACGAGATCGACGAGTGCGTCACGAGCCTCTCCTCGCGGGAATCGATCCAGTTCGGAGGCGGCGTCCTCGGCAAAGTGCATCATCCGCTGCCGCGCGTACGCGAGACCTCCGTGGCGCTCGACGAACGCCGACACGGCCTTCACGTCCTCCCGGCTCTTGCTCCGCGCCCGGACGACCCGCATGACGCCACGACGCTCCGACGCCGGCGCGTGCTCCAGCGCGTGGATGAGCGGAAGCGTCATCTTCTTCTCCTTCAGGTCGATGCCGAGCGGCTTGCCCACATCGTCCACGCCGAAGTCGAACAGGTCGTCCCGGATCTGGAACGCAAGCCCCAGCTTCTCGCCGAACCGGGTCATGGTTCCGATCACCTCGTCATCGTCCGTGACCGACACGGCTCCGCAGGTCGTGCAGGCCGAAAGAAGGGAGGCTGTCTTATCGGATATGATCCGGAAATACGTTTCCTCGTCGATGTCCAGGCGTCGCGCCTTTTCGATCTGCAGCAGTTCCCCCTCCGACATGCGGCGGACCGCGTCGGAGACGGTATGCAGGAGACGGTAGTCGCCCGCGTCGAGGGCCAGGAGCAGGCCCCTCGACAGCAGGAAATCGCCCAGGAGCACCGCCACCTTGTTCTTCCAGAGGGCGTTGATGGACCATACCCCGCGCCGCATATCGGCCTCGTCCACCACATCGTCGTGCACGAGCGTGGCGGTATGCAGCAACTCCACGAGCGCCGCGCCGCGAAGGGTGGAGTCGTTCACTTCGCCGCACGTCCGGGCGGAGAGCAGCACGAGCAGGGGCCGGAGCTGTTTGCCCTTCTGCCGCAACACGTACCGGATGACCAGGTCCAGGAGTCGCACGTCCGACTTCATCGACGCGCGGAAGAACGCCTGGAACTGCCGGAGGTCGTTCTCCACCGGACGGCGAAGATCGTCGAGCGAGACCGTTCGGCCATCGAGCCGGTCGGCAAGCTGAGGGGCGGCGGGGGCCTCGACCATGGGCAGTTTCAGCGGAAGCAGACGCGGTAACGCACAGGGTGCGCGGAGGGTTGCGGGGAGCTCAGCCGAACGGAACCTTGTGTCGGCGGAGGAGGACGAGAAAGAAGGGAACGCCCGCGACGGCCGTGACGATACCCACGGGCAGATCCTGGCCTTCGACCAGGCTTCGGGCAAGGATATCCGCCCACACCAGGAAGGTGCCGCCGGCGACGAAGGCGACCGGAACCACGCGCCTGTGGGGCACGCCGACCAGCGAGCGCACGGCGTGTGGCACGATGAGTCCGACGAAACCGATGGCTCCCGAGTGGGCGACCAGCACGCCGGTCACCAGGGCCGCGAGGACGATCAGAACCTTCTTGACCCGTTCCACGGGAACACCCAGGCCCCGGGCCGGCTCCTCGCCCAGCAGCAGGGTGTCCAGCGGCCGGGCCAGGGCGGTCAGCGCAACGAGCGCACCGACCGTCACCAGGGTCGGGAGCAGCAGCTGGTTCCACCGGGCTCCGGAAAGCGATCCAAGCAGCCAGAACAGTACGGCCCGCAGCCGATTCGGGTCGGGGGAGGCGAACGTCACGAACGCCGTCACGGACGCCATGAGGGCGGACATGGCGACGCCCGCCAGCAGGAGTCGCGTGACGCTTACGCCGTCCCGGTCGCGCGCGACGCCGTATACCAGGGCCATGGTGGCCAGGCCGCCCGCGAAGGCCGCCAGCGGCAGCGTGACCGCGGTGGTCAGCACGGCCGGGAGGAAACCCAGGTAGAACAGGGATGCGCCGGCACCGGCTCCCGACGAGAGGCCCAGGATGTACGGCTCCGCCAGCGGATTGCGGACGAGCGCCTGCATCGCCACCCCGACGATCGACAGTCCCGCGCCGACGGCGAACGCCATCAGGGCACGCGGCAGGCGAAGGTCCCAGACGATGGCCTCGATCGATGCGTCCACCGGGCCTGCGATGCCGAAGCGGTGAAGGATGGCACCGAGGACACTTCCGGGGGGAAGCGAGACACTGCCGATTCCTACGGCGGCCACCAGCGTGGCCAGTGCGATCACGACGACGGACGGTATGACGACCAGGGGCCTGTTCATGCGTTCCGGCCTCTCGTCGTCTCCAGGATCCGGACGATCGTTTCCGTTCCGTCCACCAGGCGGGGGCCGGGTCTGAGGATGAGATCAGGGTCGACGGCATACACGTGCCCGTTACGAACAGCCGGCACGTTCGCCCAGCTGGGGTGCAGATCGAGAAGGCGCGAGACGTCGTAGTCCGATCCCCAGGCGCCGACGATGATATCCGGAGCCTGATCGATCACGAATTCCTCACTCAGCACGGGAGCGCGCATCTCGAACTCGGCCGTGATCGAACGCCCTCCGGCCACGGAGACCATTTCGTGGACGTACGACCCCCGACCGAACGAGAAGAGCTTCTCGTCGCCCACGAGCACCAGGACTCCGGGCGGGTCTTCTGCCGGCACCCGGTGAAGGGCTCCGAGCCGGGCATCGAGCGAGTCGGCGGCCCGCGAGGCGGGTAGAGCGGTTTCCAGCAGGTCCCCCAGGTCCCGGATCGCCCGAGAAACGTCTCCGAGCGACTCGACGCGCACGAAGAACGTCGGAATGCCGAGGGAAGCGAGTCGATCCGCGTCACGCGGGTCGTTCACCTCGTCGGAGGCCAGTACCAGGTCGGGTCGCAGCGCGACGACGGCTTCGTGGTCGAGCGGCAGCGCCTGCAGATGCGGCAGTGCGGCCACGGCGGCAGGATGATCGTCCGCGTCGGTGACGCCGACGACGAAACGACCTGCACCGGCGGAAAAGGCCAACTCCGTTACACTGGGGGCCATCGTGACCACCCGCCGAACGTGGTCCGCCACGGTGATCGATCGACCCAGATCGTCGACGACCTGTCGGTCCCGCCGTGCGTCCGGCCGGCCGCACGCCACGGCCGCGACGAGCAGGCTGGCGGCGATGCATCCAGTACGGGTCACGGCGGGCTTCTCGGATTCGAAGAGGGGCCAAGATAGAGGACGGCGATGAACCGGGACCGGATGCGTATGTTCGCCGCTCATCGAATCGACGGGCAGTGCGTTACGCCGCCATCATCAATCCGGCAGCCGCCCACGGTCGGGTGGGACGAAGGCTGGCAGAGTTCCGCGCGCTCCTGAAGTCCGTGGAGATCCGGATCACGGAAGGGAGAGGACACGCTACGGAACTGGCGCGAGAGCTCGCGGATCGGGATGCGGTGGTGGCCGTCGGTGGCGACGGGACCGTGCACGAGGTGGCCCTGGGTCTGCTCGAGGCGAAGGCCAACGCGGCCCTGGCGGTCGTGCCCGCAGGTACCGGCAACGATCTCGCTCACGCACTGGGATACCCCTCGAGACCGGCCGAGGCGATCGCGGCCCTGGAGGGCGCGCGTCGTGCGGCGATGGACTGCGGAATGGCCGTGCTCGACGCCAACACGGCTTCCCCGGTACCGTTCTTCAACAACGTAGGCCTGGGCTTCGACGCCCAGGCGTCCTTCCACGCGAACTCGTACAAGCACTTGCCGGGACCGCTGGCCTACATCGCCGGAGTGCTTCGCGCGCTCGGGTCGTGGTCAGGCCCGCAGGCCCGCATCGAGGTCGACGGGAAGCACGAGTCCATCCCGCTCATGTTCGCGACGGTCGCAAACGGGTCGCGGACGGGAGGGCTGTTCCGCCTGACCCCCGCGGCATCGCTCTTCGACGGCGCCCTGGACGTGTGCACGGTACGATTCGTACGCAAGGGCAGGGCGCTGGTCGTGGCTCCGCTCACCCTGACCGGAAGCCACGTGAAGCTCGAGGAGGTGCACGTGCGCACCGGCTCCGTCATCCGGGTGGACGTGGCGAGCGCCGTGCCGGTCCACGCCGACGGAGAGATCATCACCCGGGCCTGCAGGCGCATGGATTGCTGGGTGCTGGCGGGGGCACTGCCGGTCCTGGTGCCGGCCGACGGCCGTAGCCGGCGGGGCCGTTGAGCCGGACTCCGAAGCCGTTCTCCAAAGCGCGCGAGACTGTATCTTCCGGCATGAACGAGGCGGAACGCGAATCGATCGTCCGACGGCTCGCCGAGGAATTCTCCGGCGGCGGTGCGGATGGCGCGTTCCGACCGGCCGGTGTCGAGGGCACGCTCGACCACATGGTCACGGTCGGGGCCTGCCGTTTCGGTGTTTCGGCCGACCAGCCCGAGCGTCACGGTATCGCGGCATGCGAGCTGGCGCCTCCGCTGGCGCGCATGATCGATCACACGGCGCTCAAGCCGGAGACCAGCGAACAGGACGTGGCCGCCCTCTGTGAGGAGGCGGAGCGCTACTGTTTTGCCTCGGTGTGCATCAACCCGGGATGGGTGGCATTCGCCGCCGGACGGCTCAGGGCGACGCCGGTCCGGGTCTGTACGGTCGTCGGCTTTCCGCTCGGCGCCACCACGACGGCCGTGAAAGCCCTGGAGACCGAAATGGCCGTGCGGGACGGTGCTTCCGAGATCGACATGGTGATGAACGTCGGTCGCCTGAAGTCCGGTCATACGGACTTCGTGGAAGAGGACATCCGTGCCGTGGTGACCGCGGCGCGGCGCGCGGGTGCGGCGACGGTGAAGGTCATCCTCGAGACCGCCCTGCTCACCGACCGGGAGAAAGTCATCGCGTGCGTCCTGTCGCGCAACGCCGGGGCGGATTTCGTGAAGACGTCGACCGGCTTTTCCAAGGGGGGGGCGACCGCAGCGGACGTCGCGCTCATGAGACGCGTGGTTGGACCCGCCATGGGCGTGAAGGCGTCGGGTGGCGTCCGCTCTCGCGCGGACGCAGAGCGCATGATCGCCCACGGGGCGACGCGCATCGGAGCGAGCGCCTCGGTGGCGATTCTGCAGGATCGGGAAGGGAGCAGCACCTACTGAAGACCATGGCCAGGCTGAACCTGCTGTTTCTGGTGTTCGTCGTCGTCGGCTGCTCATCGAGCGGTCGCGTCTCGGCGCCGGTCGACGTGCCGGACGATTCGACCGCCGTGGATTCCGTCGCGACGGAGACGTTCGACATCGCGCCGTATGCGGACCAGCCGGTCGACATCCACGTCGATCTGGAACACGACGTGCCCGCCTCCCTGATGGAGAACCGGGCAGATGCCGGAATCGAGATCAGGGTGAGCGGATTCCGCGTACAGGTCTATTCCACGCTGGATCAGGAAGAGGCTGCGTCGGCGGAAGAGGCTGTTCGGGCCTTCTGGAAGGAAACGATCGCTTCGTCCGACCCCGGAGCCGGACTTCCGCCGGACTTGCCGATCTATGGCCTGTTCCGGCAGCCGTACTACCGCATCCGCGCAGGTGATTTCGTCGAAAGGGCGGAGGCGGACCGGATCGCCGTCATCCTGGGGCGCCGCTTCGAAGGAGTTCTCGTGGTCCCCGACCAGGTGACCGTGGTCAAGTAGTCGCGGCCACCGCGCGGCCAGGCCCCGGGTCACGCAGGAGCCATCGTCCTCGCCGCGTAGGCTGCACCGATGATTCCCGCCTCGTTCTCGAGCACGGCGGGGACGAGCTCCGCCGCGGTCGACAGGTAGCGCATGTACTTCTGGACCTTGGACGGCCTGGAAATGCCGCCGCCCAGGATGATCAGGTCGGGCGCGAACAGGAACTCCACGGTGTCGAGGTAGACCTGGAACCGCTTGGCCCACTGCTTCCACGAGAGTCCATCCCGTTTTCGGGCCCGGTCCGAGCAGAACAGCTCGGCGTTGCGGCCATTCAGGTCGAGGTGCCCCAGTTCCGTGTTGGGCACCAGCTGGCGATGGACGAACAGGGCGGAGCCGATGCCCGTGCCCACCGTGAGCATCAGCACCAGGTCGTCGCGGTCCTTCCCGGCGCCGTAGGCCATGGAGGCGACACCGGCCGCGTCCGCGTCGTTGAGCACGTGGACCGGCAGCCCGGTGTGCGCGGAGAACAGATCGTCGACCGCGGTGTCGATCCACGTCCTGTGGATGTTGGTCGCCGTATGGGCAACTCCGTGCTGTACGCGCGCCGGAAGGGTGCATCCGATCGGTCCCTTCCATTCGAAATGCGCCGCGATGCGTCCGACCGCCTTGGCGACTTTCTGGGGAGTAGCGGGTTGCGGCGTCTGGATGCGGTACCGTTCCTCCGCGAGCTTCCCGTCGGAAAGATCGACGGGCGCTCCCTTGATGCCCGTACCTCCGATGTCGATGCCGAGTACGTTCACGGTTCCACCGGGTTGGCCTGGTGGCGAAGAACATACGCGGATGCCGTGCAAGGAGCAATCAGCCTCGGTCGCGGCTAATTCACCCGCTGGCAGCGAACCGCGCGGTGTCAGCGCGTAGTTTTTGCGGTGCTTCACAGACCGTGCCGTCATGGCCATCCACGAACTCGCCGGCAGAGCCGCCCCCCGCGACCTTCTCGTGAACGTGCCGCGCCTGGTCGCGGCCTACTACACGGAATCACCCGATCCGACCGACCCGTCGATGCGGGTGGCCTTCGGAACGTCCGGCCACCGGGGATCCTCTCTCCGCGGGACGTTCAACGAGAGGCACATCCTGGCCGTGGCCCAGGCCGTCGCGGAGCATCGATCCGTCGCCGGCGTCCGCGGTCCACTGTTCCTGGGCATGGACACCCACGCCCTGTCGGAGGCCGCTCACCGGACGGCTGTCGAGGTGTTTGCAGCCAACGGGGTCCAGGTGCACGTGGCGGCGGACGGAGGCTTCACGCCCACGCCCGTCGTCTCGCACGCGATCCTCCGCCACAACCGGGCGGGGCTCGGCAGCCAGGCCGACGGCGTCGTGATCACCCCGTCGCACAACCCACCGGAGGACGGCGGCTTCAAGTACAACGCGCCCTCGGGCGGTCCGGCGGATACCGACACGACGGGTGCCATCGAGCGTCGTGCCAACGAACTGCTGGCGGCGGACTGCCGGGCCGTGAAGCGCGTCACGATCGCGACCGCCATGGCCTCGGGCAACGTCCACGCGTTCGACTACGTGACGCCGTACGTGGAAGCGCTCGGGGAGGTCGTGGATCTCGAGATCGTGGCCGGGTCCGGAGTCCGGATCGGCGTGGACCCCATGGGCGGGGCAGGCATCGGGTACTGGGCTCCCATCGCGGAGCGGTACGGCCTGGACCTCGACGTCGTGAATCCGGTCATCGATCCCCGTTTTGCCTTCATGCGGGTGGATCATGACGGGCGAATACGGATGGACTGTTCGTCCCCCTACGCGATGGCGGGCCTCGTCGCGCTGGCCGACCGGTACGACATCGCCTTCGGGAACGATCCGGACTTCGACCGGCACGGCATCGTCACCCCGGGGGGCGGGCTCATGAACCCGAACCACTACCTGGCGGCGTCCGCAGCGTACCTGTTCAGAAACCGTCCGGGATGGCCCTCGGAGGCGGGAATCGGGAAGACCCTCGTGTCCAGCTCGATGATGGACCGCGTGGCGGCCGAGCTGGATCGACGACTGGTCGAGGTCCCGGTGGGGTTCAAGTGGTTCGTGGATGGGCTACTCGACGGGTCCGTGGCCTTCGGGGGCGAGGAAAGTGCGGGCGCTTCCTTCCTGGACCGGAACGGGGCTCCATGGTCGACGGACAAGGACGGCATCATCATGGACCTGTTGGCGGCCGAGATGCTCGCCCGCACCGGCTCCAACCCGGCCGAGCAGTATCGGCGCCTGACGGAACGGTTCGGGGATCCCGTGTACGCAAGGATGGATGCCGCCGCGACCCCGGCACAGAAGAGGCTCCTGGCCGGGCTCTCTCCGGGGGACGTTCCGGGCGACCGCCTTGCAGGCGATGCGATTACGGCCAAGCTCACGAAAGCGCCGGGCAACGGCGCGTCGATCGGCGGTCTGAAGGTCGTTACCGACCACGGCTGGTTTGCGGCGCGGCCGTCCGGAACCGAGGAGATCTACAAGATCTACGCCGAGAGCTTCCGGGGACCGGATCACCTGGCGCGCATCCAGTCCGAAGCGCAGCAGCTGGTCGGGGCCGTGTTCGGGAGCGCGACCTAGGTCTCAGGCCCGTGCGGCCTCGATCTCGCGGGCGAGGGTCTGTCGGGCGAGGAACGCATCGCGTGCGATGCGGATGTCTTCCAGGAAATGATCGAGCTCGTTCATCCGAAGCGCCTGGGGGCCGTCCACGAGCGCCTCGGACGGATTCGGGTGAAAGTCCACCAGGACCATGTTCGCGCCGGCGACCACTCCCTGCGCCGTCACGTGCATGACGTCGAGGATTCCGTCCGGGCACGTGCTGCGGGAGCCCACCGAATGGGAGGGATCGATGCAGACGGGCATCCGGGTCAGTCGCTTGACCACGGGGATCTGCGCGAAGTCGACGAAATTCCGGTGCGGGTCCGCCATGTTGGTCTTCATTCCCCTGAGACAGAACACCACGTTCCGGTTGCCCTCGCTGGCGAGGTACTCGGCCGCGTGCAGGCTCTCGTCCAG
>JAHEEH010000050.1:1350-8950 GCA_024640835.1 Bacteroidota bacterium | reverse complement strand
GTTCGACCGGCAGCCTCGGGTCCCGGCGCGGTATCGCAACCGGCCACGGCGATCGCCAGCGCGGACAGGACGGGAACCGCCCTGGAGAGAGCTTGCACGACAGATCCGCTAGTCATCCGACGGATACGTTCGGAAGGTGGAGTCGTAACGGTCGGATCGGTCGGCGATTCTGTGCTCGTGCCTGGGGTCGGCACGAAGATACTGACCCGCCCCTCGCGCACAAAGTGAGGGGCCGCGATAGGCCCCCTCGCCGAATGTTGCCGTGTCGTCCCGTTCACAGGAAATACAGGGGCTTGATCGAGAAACAGAGCGCGAAGATCACGATCGACGCCCACGCCAGGACCCGGCGACCGCCGGTCAGGGGCTCCTGGAATCGCACGGGGGGATGATCGACGCGAATCAGGTAGATGATCAGGGCACACCAGAGGAGCCACCCCGAGTACCCGATCCGCGTAACGGCCGGCCCGGCAACCTGGGCCAGCGCGGCGAGGACCACGATGACGGCCGTCGCGACACCGGCCACCCGCAGTTTCCCTCCCAGGATTCGGATCATGTAGGCCAGGATGAGGGTCGCCAACAGGGACCAGAGGCCCAGGCCGTAGAGCATGGAGTCCCCTGCGAAGCTCTCGAGTTCCGTCGCAAATCCGATCGCACCGGAAAGCAGCAGCAGCAGCACGAAGATCCGGGCCAGCCGCGCATGCCATTTCGGTCCCACCAGGGCGTACAGGATGTGTCCGCCGTCCAGCTGTCCGACCGGAAGGAGGTTGAGCGCCGTGAAGAAGAGTCCGATCCACCCTGCGAACAGCACGGGATAGTGGTACATCTCGTGCATGGGAGGAACGTGGGGGAAGAACTGGCCCAGGAGCCAGTACAGCGGCGTCTGCCCGACGACCAGGGTCAATCCCTCGCCCACACCGGGATCGCGGAGGATGCCGGACGGCAGGGAGCCGTGTTCGCGAATCCAGACCTTCAGCGCCTCGTGGGCCGGCAGGTCCAGCAGGTAATCGGGGCCCGGCAGGGTCGCGAGCGCCCACACGAGGACGGCAAGCGACACGACAAACCCTGCGATCGGACCGGCCACTCCGATGTCGAACAGCTTCCGGAGCGAGGGCACCTGCTCGCGAATCCGGATCACTGCTCCGAACGTCCCGATCCCGTTGAACGGGAACGGAATGAAATACGGAAGCGACGTGCGGACTCCGTGGTGCCTCGCCGCGAACCAGTGTCCGAATTCATGGACGGTCAGGAAGAGGAGCAGCGAGCCTCCGAAGCGCAACCCGTCCAGCAGGTACTCGGTCGAAATGTCGAGGCCGAGAATCGAAATCCATCGATCGGACGCTTCGTAGAAGAGAATCCTGCCGACCAGTTGTCCTCCGGCGAACACGGTGCTGGCGAGCGTGAGGGCAAACAGCAGGACGTGAAGCCAGTACCGGTCACGAACGCCCGCAGGCGGGACGGGAGCGGTGGCTCCGCTCGACGACGGCACGGAAAAGGTGGGGCGTTGCGGTGTGGGCTCCATGGCGCCGCGCGTACGCCTCCCCCGGGGGGATTGTTCGGCGGGAGGGCCCGTTCCGCTCCTCAGGCCAGAGCGGTCACCGCCCGCGTGATGCGGTCCATCGCTTCACGGATGTCGTCCATCGAGGCCGCGTACGAAATGCGTACGCCGTTCGGATCGCCGAACGCATGACCCGGAACGAGCGCCACGTTGTGCTCCTCCAGCAGGTGGAAGCAGAACGTTTCCGCCGAATCGATCACGGTTCCTCCCGGCGTCACGAGACCGAACAGGGCGTCGATCGCGGGAAACACGTAGAACGCGCCATCGGGGCGCGGGCAGCGGATTCCGGGCAGCTTCTCGAGCGCGTCCACCATGAAGTCCCGGCGCTCCCGGAACGCCCGGACCATCTCGTGGACGGGCTCCAGGCCCATCTCGAGTGCAGCGATTCCCGCCTTCTGCGTGATGCTCGACGGTGCGGACGTGAACTGGGACTGCAGCTTGGCCGCGGCACGGGCAATCGGCCGGTCGGCGGCCAGGTACCCGAGACGCCATCCCGTCATGGCATAGGCCTTCGAAAACCCGTTCACGGTGACGGTCCGCTCCCTCATGCCGGGAATCGATCCGATCGAACGCCAGCCGATGTCGTAGCGAATGTGCTCGTAAATCTCGTCCGACATCACGTAGACGTGCGGATGGCGAAGCAGTACCTCGGCCAGCGCGTCGATCTCCCCTGGGGCGTAGGCCGAGCCGGTCGGGTTGGACGGCGAGCACAGCATGAGGAGGCGGGTCCGCTCCGTGATGGCCTGCTCCAACGCCTCGGGAGTGAGGAGGTACCGCGACTCCACGCTCGTCGGCACGATGACCGGTGCGGCCCCGGCGAAGGTGGCCATTTCGGGATAGCTGACCCAGTACGGTGCCGGAATGAGCACCTCGTCCCCGTCCCCGCACAGCACGGAGACGGTCATCGCGACGGACTGCTTCGCGCCGTTCGAGCAGACGATCTCGTCCACGTCGTACTCGAGCCCGTTCTCCTCGTGAAGCTTTCGGCTGATGGCCTGCCGGAGGGCCAGCAGGCCCGGATTCTCCGTGTACCGCGTGAATCCCTCATGGATGGCAGCGATCGCCGCATCCGCGATCGGCTTCGGCGTATCGAAGTTGGGCTCACCGGCGCTCAGGCCGATTACCGGATGCCCCTCGCGCTTCCTTGCCTTGACGCGCGAGGTCATTGCGAGCGTGGCGGACGGCTGCATGGCCGCGACGCGCGGGCTGATGGGGTGATCGATCACGGGACGTGGGCGGTTCAGGAGGGGCGAAGGGCGGCCAGCGCCGCGCGAACGGGTTCCGGCACGAAGGAGGACACGTCGCCCCCCCACTGGTGGATCTCACGAACGATGGAGGCGCTGATCAGGGCGTGGGCCTCGGAGGTCATGAGGAAGACGGTTTCGAGATCCCCGTGCAGGCGTCTGTTCGCGAAGGCCATGCGGAACTCGTAGTCGAAGTCGCTCAGCTGCCGAAGTCCGCGCACGAGAGCCACGGCACCGCGCGCCTGCGCACGATCCACGAGCAGGCCCTCGAAGGGCTCCACGGTGACGCCGGGAAGATCGGCCACGCACTCGCGGATCAGCCGACACCGGTCGTCGATCGGGAGCAGCGGCTCCTTGGCTGCATTCACCGCTACGGTGACCTCCAGGCGATCGAACAGCCGCGCGGCACGCCGCACGATGTCGAGATGCCCGTAGGTGAACGGATCGAACGAGCCGGGATACAGGGCTAGGCGGTCGGAGGCCATGGGCTCGTGTAGGATTCAGGGGCGAAGAGCGATACGGTGCTCCTGCCGTACGAGCGGGACGTCACGAGCCCGGGCGCTCCCTCGAACCGGATCGACCGATCGTGCTCGAGGACGAACAGCCCCCCTGGCGAAACGTGCAGAAGAGCCAGGCCCGGAAGGTCCCGGACGCCTTCCATTCCGTACGGCGGGTCGGCGAATATACAATGGTAGGGCTCGCCGGCGTATCGCCGCAAAAAGGCGACGGCGTCTGCCTGGATGACGGTCGTTTCCGCATCGACCTCCAGCTTGACCGCGTTGTCGCGGATCGCTCGTGCAGCGCCCCGATCCCGTTCCACGAATTCCACCGAACGGGCCCCGCGACTCAGGGCCTCGAAGCCGAGAGCGCCGGAGCCCGAAAAGAGATCCAGCACGTCCGCATCCTCCAGATCGAGTCGTGACACGACGAGCGAAAACATGGCCTCTCGCGTCCGATCGGACGTGGGCCGGACGTCGAGACCCCTGGGGAGGTGAACGGCCCTTCTTTTCAGGCGACCGGCAATGATCCGCATCGCGCCCTCACAGAATGGCCGCGCCGATTGCCGCCGTAAAAAGGCTCGGATCGGTGCCCTCGTCAACACCCGAGGCATCGAACTCGACGATTCCGAGGGCATCGAACGGCGCGATCGCCTCGAGCCCGGGGAACTCGCGATCCGGAGAGCCCGATCCGTACCGGAACCGGTCGAACCGCTCTGATCCCGCCAGTACCCCGGCCTCCAGCGCGTGCTCCAGCACGTCGGCCCGCGTACGGCCGGCCGTCGTTGCGGACGTGCCGATGCGCCACACTCCCGACTCGAACGCTACGACCTCGACACCGCCGCTGAACATCCCGACGCCGACGACCGCTCCGTCGGCACCCGTTCCCGTCCGGATGGCCTCCCCGGCCGCCAGGAGTCCCGGAACGAGTTCGAAGGCCGTCACTCCGAGAGCGGCACACACCGCTCCGAGCGCATCCCGCAGGGCGCGTGGCATGAGCGTCACGAGCTCCATGCCCCGCTCCGCGTCCAGGTGATCGATGCGCACCGTCATGCCCTCGTCGTCGAGCAGCCCCAGGAGACGCGCATCCCGGTGGGCGACCGACTCCACGTCCTCGCCGCCCGTTATGCTCAGGAACGTCGTCGCGACCGGAGGATGAACCACGAACCGGAGTGCCTGCGGCGGCACCTGCCCCAGGGCCTCGCGGAGCCCGTCCAGGAGAAGCGCGCGATCTGCCGCATCCGCGTCGGCCTCGAGGGCGCGAACCGCGTCGAAATCGAATGCACACTCTCCCAGCCGAAGCAGCCGGTTACCCGACCTTCCGGCGCGCACTACGGCATACCGGAAGCGATGCCCGGTCAGATCAATGCCAGCTCGTGCGGGAAGGGACATGCGCGGCTGGTCCGACCATCCACGACGGGCGAGAAGTGCCGAGTCGGGACGTTACTCCCAACTGGCCGCGTTCAGCAGCGTGATGTCGGGAATGAGCGCACCGATACGATCCTCGGAGTTGGGATCCTTCAGCAGGTAAATCGCCACCCTTCCGGTATCGTTCAGCGTGTACTCGAACATGGTTCCCGTTCGGGGCGAGAACGAAAGCGAGTCCGCCATGAAGCCCTCGCCGAACAGGCTGTCGGCACTCGCGGAAACGACGGAATCCGTTCGCACGTACAGGACCAGTGAATCGAGGCTGGAAGGATAGCGGCCGTTGGCACGCTGGTAGACGCCGAGAGCGGCACGAACCTGGCTCATGCGATCACGCGTGAGCTGGGTCACCTCCTTGCGGCGCTCGACGGCTTCGTAAGGCTCCGTGATGGAGACGTACAGCAAGTATGCCAGCCCGACGATGATGATCGCGAGCACGAGCTGGAGGACGGTTCGCAATGCCTGGCTGCTGGAAGCCATCGCGCGGAGTGGAATGATGGATTGGCGACGGAAGCCCTGCGGACGCGAGGGCCAAGGACAGGCGCCGAAGTTACTGGCGTACCCTGCGAAATGCAATCCGCCAGCCGCCCCGGGACCCGTCGGGGGCGACGGATAAACAAACATTCCCGGCGTACGTTCTGATTCCCTCCAGACCAGGCGTCTCCGCGAGTGGACGGGGGCGCACCTTCATCCGGCATGGCAGCGGAAACCCGTCTTCTGATCAACATAGACCACGTCGCCACCCTGCGGAACGCGCGGCATGAGTCGTTCCCCGACCCCGTTGCGGCGGCGATCGAGTGCGAGCTCGGCGGCGCGGACGGAATCGTGTTCCATCTGAGGGAAGATCGCCGGCACATCAACGATGACGACGTCCGCCGACTGCGCGAAGCCGTCCGGTCCAGGCTCGACTTCGAACTCTCGGTTCATCGGGACATCGTGGAGTATTGCTGTCGCATTCGTCCGGAGGTCGCCACCCTCGTCCCGGAGCGGAGGGAAGAGGTCACTACCGAGGGCGGACTCGACGTCCCTGCCGGAGGTGAGCGCCTGCGCGAGACGATCCATACGCTTCTGGAGGCAGGCATAGAGGAGGTCGCCCTGTTCGTGGATCCCGATCCGGAACAGATTCATGCGGCTGCCGAGGCGGGTGCCAATGCCGTGGAGCTCCATACGGGCGATTTCGCCCTGGCCCGCGGCGAGGCGGCCGTCGCCGCCGAGTGCCTGCGACTGACCGCCGCCGGTCGCGCCGCCCGGGAGGCCGGGCTCAGGCTTCATGCCGGACACGGGCTCGATTATGCAAACTACCCGATATTCCGTTCCGCGCTGCCCGACGTGGACGAAGTGTCGATCGGATTCGCCATCGTAGCGCGCGCGCTGTTTTCGGGCATGCAGCAGGCGGTCCGCGACATGGCCGCCCTGGTCAAGGGCCAGCACAGCAGATGACCGAACCCGTCCAGGCGTCCCCCGAGGCGCACCGCTGCGGCTACGCCGCCATCGTCGGAAAACCCAACGTCGGGAAGAGCACGCTGCTCAATGCCCTGGTCGGGCAGAAGATCTCCATCGTGACGCGAAAGCCCCAGACCACGCGAAATCGCGTGTTGGGCATCATCACGGGGGAATCGTTCCAGGCGATCCTGCTCGACACCCCGGGCATCATCGAGCCTCGGTACGGACTGCAGACCGCCATGATGCGCGAGGTGACGGCGTCGATCCGGGACGCGGACGTGATCCTGTTCCTGGCGGAAGCCGGTGACCCGGCGCCCGACGTTCGGAGCCTGGAGCAGGTCGAGCACCGGCGGGCCATCCTGGTGGTCACCAAGATGGACCTGGTAACGGCCGACCAGGCGCTGCCGCTGGTGGACGCCTACCGATCCCTTCGTGCGTTCGACGAGGTAGTACCCGTTTCCGCCCTGCGCCGCCGCGGACTGGACACGCTGGTCCGCATCCTGCAGGAACGGCTTCCGCAGGGCCCCCCGCTGTATCCGGCAGACATGCTTTCGGAGCAGCCGGAGCGTTTCTTCGTCTCCGAGATCATCCGGGAAAAGATCTTCGAGCGGTATCGACAGGAGGTGCCCTACGCTACCCAGGTGAACATCGTCGCGTTCGAGGAACGACTGGGAGAGAAGGACCTCATCGACGCCGAGATCGTCGTCGAGCGGGATACCCAGAAGGGCATCCTCATCGGGAAGGGAGGACGCGCGCTGAAAGCGGTCGGGACGGCCGCGAGGCAGGATATCGAGGCCCTGATCGATCGGCCCGTGTTCCTGCGCCTGTTCGTCAAGGTCCGTGACGACTGGCGGAATTCCGAGACGCACCTGCGCTCGTTCGGATACCGTTCCTGAACGATCAGGCAGGAAGCCTGCCGAGGCCGAGCCCCGCGAAGACCGCTTCATGCAGTCTCCCGGGCACATGATCCGGCCGCGCTCCGTACCGGCTGAACAGTCTTCGCACGGGGTATCCGCTCCGGAGGGCCTCGAACCCCTCTGCCCGGTCGGCCGGTCGGCCCGCCGCGACACGGCGGAGATCGGCATCGTCCCTCTCCAGCGCGTACAGGGTCGATACGAGCGCGCTCAGCCACTCCTCGTCGCACGGAACGGGATCGGGCACCCGCACGGGCTCCAGCGGCTCGCTCGGCCTTCGAGCGCCGGCGGTCTTCCGGCCCAGATGGCGTGCCAGCGCGCGCGCCATGCGCCGCGTGGCCTCGAGCTTCGAATCCAGGGCGTATCCTGCAATGTGGGCCGTCGCCACGTCCGATCGATCCACGAGACCGGGATCGGGCGTCGGCTCGTCCTCCCACACGTCCAGAACGAGCGCGCCGACGCGGCGGCCCGATCCGATCAGTGAGCGCTGGTCCACGACCGGACCCCTGGCGGTGTTGAACA
>JAHEEH010000050.1:0-1340 GCA_024640835.1 Bacteroidota bacterium | reverse complement strand
CCGCGTCCACGAGGTGATGGGTGCGGTCCCTCCCGTGTCGATTGAGCGGAGTGTGAAGTGAGACGACGTCCGATGCCTCCAGAATCCGGTCCAGCGAGACGTACGGTGACGGCCTGCCTTCAGACCGTGCACGGCGCTCCCTGGGGGGGTCCCGGAGGAGCACCTCCATTCCCAGGGAGCGGAGTCTCGGAGCGAGACGACCGCCGACGTTTCCGCACCCGAGGATGCCCGCCGTACGACCCGAGAGCGACACACCCCGCCTCGACGCGAGCAGCAGAAGGGCGGCAATCACGTAATCCACCACGGATTCGGCGTTTGCACCGCGTGCGTGGGCGAACCGGATACCCTGCCTCCCCAGCCATGCCCGATCCACGTGGTCCACTCCGCTCGTGGCCGTCCCCACGAACCGTACCGCGGTGTCC
Source organism: Bacteroidota bacterium (assembly GCA_024640835.1). Taxonomy (GTDB): domain Bacteria; phylum Bacteroidota; class Rhodothermia; order Rhodothermales; family UBA10348; genus JAHEEH01. The sequence continues at coordinate 918 of JAHEEH010000050.1, read as the reverse complement.
CGGAGCAGCGTTGCATCAACTCGCGTGATGCTCCGTACAATGACCGCATCCGCCTCCCGCAGCGCACACCGGTCAATCTCGCGCGCGGGCAGGTCCAGCACCCGTCCCAACCCCTCGAACTGCTGTCGTACGTCCGGTATGCCGGCGTCAACGACGATAAGTGGCTCCCCTGTGTCCGAAGTCCCCATCGTGGCGCAAGCGATTCCGCTGGTTTTCGGCACGTTGATTGCGCGAAGCTACGATCAAGCTACCGCGAAACACCCATCAAGCGCACTTGAACGGCGGATGAATACGAGCGCGCAATTCGTGTAATTTGTTTATTTTCAGTATCATAGCGTCATACGTGCATCGGAAACCTGTACTCAGGCCCGGTGTTTGCGACGACTTCGGAAACCCCCTCCGATCGTATCGGATTGAGACGGCACCATCCCGACAGGGTGGCATGACCCCGTCTCCGTCCGAAGCCCCCCGCAACTATCCGCAAGAATCCATGGTGAAGAAGCATACGGCCATCATGGTGGCATGTCTTCTTGGCTGCGCAGGACTCCTTGCCTTCGTTAGCGAACAGAACGGACCCGGATCCGATCACCGCATTCCCCTCGATTCGAGGCAAGCCGGCGGTTTCGTCGGTCCGAAGCTGAGCCCCATCGAAGAGGCCCTACTCCGGCCCGGCCGGCTGGAGCCTCTTCCGCCCGATATGATCGACACGGAGACGCTCTGGCTCGCCCGTGCGATCTATTCCGAATCCAAGCGTCCGCACGAACAGTTGCTCGTGGCGTGGGTCGTCCGGAACCGTGTCGAGACCCGGTATCGCGGACAGTCCACGTACCAGGGAGTAGTCCTGGATCCGTACCAGTTCAGCGCGTTCCTGCCGCAGAACGTGAAGCGGCCGTATTACGTCGGTCTCACGGCTCGGTC
>JAHEEH010000443.1 GCA_024640835.1 Bacteroidota bacterium | reverse complement strand
AAGGCGCGCATACAACTGTTTCCTGGCCTCGATCTGCAGGCGCTGCCGGAGAGCCGGCTCGATCCACTCGACCAGGGGGACGGTTCCGGCCGGTACGCGGTCCACGATCTGCACCACGTGGAAGTACCCTCCATCCTCTATGACGGGCGACGTCCGGCCGGGCGGCAGCGTCCGGATGAACTCCCGCACGCGAGGGAGGTCGGCCATGAGGCGGGTTTCGGCCGCATACGTCCGCGCCAGGTCCCTCACCGCGTCGGGCTCGAGCGAGTAACGGTCGGCCAGGGCCGCCCACCCGGCGGTGTCCGAGGTGTCCACCGCGGCGAGGGCGCGCATGGCCACTGCGGAGGAATCCCGTTGCGCGAGTTGCAGGTACCGGATCCGGACGAACGGCTCGAGAAGGCCCAGCTGATCCCGGTGACTCTCGAAATACGCGCGCAGGTCGGAGGCCGACGGCTCGCTCACGGCATTGCGGTACATCTGGTCCAGAAGGGCCGAGATGAGGATCGAACGCTCGCTCTCCTCCAGGCGGCTCCTGACGGCGGGGTCCGCACGCAGCCCCCGGCGCCGCGCCTCCTGGTACAGCAGCTCGGACGTGGTCCACTGCTCGATGTACCGACGCGCCGTCTCCGCGGAATCGAGGCCGAGGCGTTCGGCGCTGATCGCCAGTCCAAGATCCTCCTGTGTCAGGTACCGCTCGCCGACGCGGGCGACGAAGGCCGCCCGGTCGGGCTCGCTGCGGCAACCGGCCACGGCGACGACCGTCGCAAGGCCCAGGATCCGGACTGCGCGGGGGATCATGGCGAGGATGCCGGTTGCGATGCTGCCGAGCGATAGGCGAAGAACACGCGGTCAAGGCGTTCGGGATACAGTCGGACCGCATGCTCGACGCGAAGACGGTTGAGTAGGCGCTCTTCGACGAGGACCTGGTACCTGCCGATCACTTCGGCCCGGGCTTCGTCGAACGTCTTGAGACGTGGGGGTTCCGTACCGTCGTTCACGAGGATTACGCGCCCCGAGCCGAAGGCCACGACGCCCGTGGACCCCCCGGGCTCCAGCGCGATCGCACGATCGAACACGGAATCGGTCATGCCCTCGACGAGGGTCGTGTCGAACCGGACCGTCGCCACCGAATCGGCCTGGAATCGAGCGACGAGATCGGCGAACGGGGTACCGGCCTCGAGCTCGCCCGCGATCGCGAGAAGGAGCGAGTCGGCCGGGGACGAGATGCTGAGAATCCGGTGCCGCTCACCGAAGCGGAACGAGTCGGCATGCGCCTCGTGGTACGCCATGAGGGCAACGCTGTCGGATGCGGCCGCGCTCCACACGGAGTCCTCCATGAGGCGGAAGAGCATCAGGCCGTCTCGAAATTCCTTCATGGTCCGGGCGAACTCCGGGTCACGGGACTGCAGGGCCGAGATTTCGTACGCGAGCGCACGGTCGTCGAGCCACGCGTCAAGGGCCTCTCCCAGGCGTCCCTCGGGCGACGTCGCCGTGAGACGCGCCCCGCCCGTCGAGAGAAAGTGGGCAAAGCCCGAGACGGTGAACGTCGAGTCTCCCAGCGTGGCAAAAGGGAGCGGCGTGAACGTGGAGTCGACGCCACCCGAACGAAGTGCGCCCAGGAGACTGTCCGGCTCGAACCGCTCCCGGAGCCGGGCCAGCAGTGTGGAGTCGATCCGCGCCCCATACCGGCTTCTGAGCTGTCGCGCGTAGGCCCTCTCGGCCTGGCGTGAGCGCGGCATTCGGGCGACCTCGGCCTGGAGACCGTCGTAGGACTCGTCGAACGAAGGACGCTGGCGAATCGCCGTCACCTGCATGAAGTGCCACCCGAAACGGGTCCGCACGGGGCCGAGGACGGTGCCGACCTCTTGTGCGGCGAACGCCACGTCCCGCATCTCGACCGGGAGCCAGCCGTCGTAGGCAATGAAGTCCAGGTCACCTCCCCTCTGAGCCGTCTGCACGTCGTTGGAATGCTCCGCCGCCACGGCCGCGAAGGAATCTCCCGCATCGAGGGCGGCACGGGCCGCCTCGACACGCTGCATCGCCTCGATCGAGTCGGCCTCCGAGGGACCCCTCGGCTGGATCATGATGTGCGAGATCCGGCGGTCGTCGATGGCCGGGCGTCGGCCGTGGACCTTCAGGATGTGATAGCCGAACTGGGTCCGGAAGATCTCCGAGACGGAGCCGACGGGCGTCGAGTACATGCGGTCCTCGAACGGCGCGACCATCCGGCCGGCCGTGAAATACCCCAGCCGTCCCAGGTAGCCGATGGAGCCCTGGGCCGCCCGCGCCGATGGATCCTCCGAGTGACGAAGCGCCATCTCCCCGAAATCGGCTCCGCCCGCAATCGAATCGGCGATTGCCGCGATACGCTCATACGCGATCAGCGTGTCCGCCGGCTCTGCATTTTCGGCGACGCGAAGCAGGATGTGGCTCACGTCCACCATGGTCGCCCTGCGCTCGTACAGCAGGCGAACCAGGGGCTCCGTGACCTCGCGCTCCAACAGATAGGGGCGCGCAAGCTGCCCCCTGTACGTCTCGAGCTCCGCGTTGA
>JAHEEH010000049.1 GCA_024640835.1 Bacteroidota bacterium | reverse complement strand
ATGCGGGCGGTTTCGGCGGCCGTCAGCGGTCTGAGGAACGACATCGCGTCGGCCGAGGGACCGGTCTGGACGCCGTCAAACGTGACGCCCAGATGCTCCTCGAAAAGACCCGAAACGTCGAACAGCAGGCTGAAGACGCCGATCGACCCGGTAAGGGTCAGCTCCTCGGCCATGAGGGTGTCGGCGGCGGTCGCGATCCAGTAGCCGCCGGAGGCCGCGACGTCTCCCATGGACAGGATCACGGGCTTTTCCGCGGCGGTGAGTTCGATCTCACGTCGCATGGCATCGGCCGCCGGCGCAAAGCCCCCGGGCGAGTTGACGCGAACGACGACCGCGTCGATCGACGCCGCGTTGCGTGCTTCCCGCATCGCGCTGGCGAAGGTCTCCGCCCCCAGGTTGCCTCCCGAAAGGCCGGGGAGACCCGGACCATCGCTCTTTCCAGCGGTCATGGTACCCTCGGCGAAGACGACGGCCACTTCGCCGTCGCGTCCGCTCTGAATTCCGGCCGCCGCATCGGGCACGCGGGCGTAATCCTGGATCGAGACCTTCACGAGTCGCGAGTCGGGATCCTGCCCCGTCGCCTTCAGGAGAAGATCCTCGACCTGGTCCGCGAACAGCAGGCTGTCGACGAGACCCTCTGCGAGGGCGCCGCGGGCCGACGAGATCCCTCCGTCGTACAGCAGCAGTCGAACGCGCCTGTCGTCCAGACCGCGCGACGTGGCGACGGCTTCGACGAAGCGGTCCTCGATGTCCGTGACCACGGCCTCGAGTTGCAGGGCACCTTCAGCCGAAAGGTCCGACCGCGTATACGGTTCCACCGCGCTCTTGAAGCTGCCCGCGCGAATGGCCTGCGGCTCGATTCCGGCGCGGTCCAGCAATCCGGCGTAGAACACGACGCTCGCCGCGAATCCGTTGAATTCGAACAGGCTCTCCGGGTCCAGGAATACGGAATCTGCGGCGGACGCCAGGAAGTAGTCCTTCTCGCCGACCACGTAGGTATCACTGGTCGCGAATACGGGCTTTCCTGCATCACGCACTGCGAGGATCTCGCGCCGAACCGCCTCGAGGGATGCCCAGGATGCCGAAACGGTTCCCAGGCGAAGCCACACGGCTTCGATGCGGCGGTCGGCGGCAGCCCGGCGCAGGCCGCGCGTCACGTCGTGCAGGTCCAGCGCGGCCTCGCCACCGAACGCCCGCGCCAGGGGGTCCCCGGAGACGGACTCCGTCCACGAACCACCGAGATCGGCCACGAGAACGCTTCGCGGTCGAACGGCCGGCACCGTGTCCGAGGCGGCTGCCATGGCGAACAGAAACGTGAGGCCGAGCACGAAGACGATCGCGAATGCGGTCAGGGTGCCCAGCGTGCTCGCGGCGAGGGTCGACAGGAAGCGCATGGCAGAGACGCGGTAAGGGGCGGAAGTCGTATCATGAGCCCGATTCGCGGGCCGACGCCGTATACGCGGGCCGTGGTTGATGTATCCCCGGTGAGGGTCATGCCATGTCGGACTTCACGATTCCGCACATTCACCCGCTCCTGGTGCACTTTCCGATCGCTCTCCTGCCGGCGGGCGCCGTGGCCCTCCTGGGCTGGCTGATCCGTGATCGCATCAAGTGGCTGGTCGTAGCGCTGTGGATCCATGTGGCTGCGCTTGCCGGGGCCGTGGCGGCGCTGCTCAGCGGTGAGGACCTGAAACAGGACCTCGCGGCCGAGCCGATGGTGAAGCTCCTGGGGCACACGCACGAGGAGGTTGGAGAGTGGACCGTCTGGACGGCGGCAATCCTTCTTGTCGCCATCGTGGCGTCGATTGTCTGGCATCGACGGTCGGTTCGACGACCCGGCGTTCCGGCGTTCTGGCGGTTGGCCGTGGCGCTTCTGGGCCTCGCGGTGGCCGGGCTGGGGCTCTGGGCCGGTCACCTCGGGGGCACCATGGTCTGGGGAGTGCCGGGATAGGTCCGGTCGAGAGGCCGCAGTGTCCATGATCATGGACATCCTGCGGGGTCCCACCCCCGGCGATTTCTGCGATTCGGGCCGTCTGGCGACTCATCGACGTCCGTGGGACTTCCGGCACGGTATTGCCAGGATTCGGGTCGTAGGGTCCGAACCAAACGCAATCGAGACCGAACCGGAGGTGCATCATGAAACGCTCGACAACCATTCAGAGAGGAAGGGTCGCTCTGGTCGCGCTCGGTCTGCTCGTCTCCGCCTTCGCGGTGGAGCCTGCATTCGCCAGGCAGTCCGAGCGTGCACGCGAGAGGACCCGCACCACACGCGTCGAACGACAGCCGGCGCAGAAGAACGTCCCCAAGGTGACCCGGACGACGGGCCGCACTCCGCAGGAAGCCAGGTCCACCTCGAAGGCCCCTGCGCGCAACGAGCGGACCCAGGCCGCGCAGCGTGCGCCGAGCCGCAACGAGCGGACCCAGGCCGCGCAGCGTGCGCCGAGCCGCAACGAGCGGACCCAGGCCGCGCAGCGTGCGCCGAGCCGTGACCAGCGAAACGGAGACGTCCGCCAGGATCAGACCCGGACCGGACGTCCAGGGGCCGGCGCGGTCCGCAACGGAGCCGAGGGACGTACCTCCCGCGTGATCGGCAGCCGGAACGGATCCGTGGTTCCGGGGACCCGCAGTACGCTCCGGAGAGACCGGCTCCGCTCGGCGGTGAGGGATCGCACCCGCGTCCTGCCGCGGTACCGTTATCGTCCGTACGTGAACGTGTGGTCCCGTCCGATCATCCGGGCGCGGTGGCCCCTGATCCACGTGCACCTGGACTGGCCGTGGCTCGTCCGCTACGAGCGGCGTTGGGCGCCCCGCTACCGCTATCGCCAGGTCATCCGCGTGGAGGTGGTCCACGACGGCCGGCGCGACTGGTCCGATGTGGAGGTGGAGACCTTCTACCGACACTCCGTGCGTCGTGCGACGGCCGATTGGGCTGAAATCGACATCGAGATCGACCAGATCGACGTCTACGACGGGGACCGGTATCTCGGCTACGTGGCGAATCTGCCGCAAGAGCTGCGGACGATCCGGGCAACCGTGTACAGGAGCGGTGAAATCCGGTTCGACCGCGAGGTCTTCCTGGTAGGGGATCCGAGAGTGGGCTTCGAGGTGATCTCCACCCGGCACTATGACGGATGGGTGCAGGACTCCTATCGGCCGGAGGACGGATACCGCGCCGGCCGAGTGGACCTGCGCCGGCACCGCGTGCTGCCGATTCGTCGCAGCCGCCTGTGGGATCCCTACCGGTACACGGGCGTGGTGCCCGTCTCGCTGCTGCCGGATCAGCAGGGCTGGCTCTGGGACTACGGCGTAGAGGCCCTGAGCGCCGTGTACGACGACTACGACTGGTACTATGGCGGCGCGGGCACGATGGCGCCGAGAGGGGCCAGCGAGGATCCGGGGCTCGTCGGAGCCGACGAATGGTCCTACCAGACCCGCGACGGGGCGGATATCCGGTACGAGCGCGAGAGCAGCCTGGATCGCGTCCGCTGACGGACCCTCCGGCGGACCGGCAGGCGGCGCGCCGTCATCTTCGGGTGGCGGCGCGCCGCCACGTTGAATACCCCCGGGACGAGGGCCCGACAAGGAAACCCTGCGGCACCGGTTCCGGTTGTAACCCGGCCGAATCAGACTCCCGTCATGTCCCGCGCAGACCAGGCCGAAACGAGGGTGCACCCGCTGAACGACCGCGAGCGGACTATTCTGCGGCTCGTGGTGCAGAGCTTCGTGGATACCGCCGGCCCGGTGGGGTCACGCTTCCTCTCCGCAAACTTCGATCTGGGCCTGAGCCCGGCGTCCATCCGCAACACGATGAACGAGCTCGAGGCGCGCGGGTACCTCGACCATCCCTACACCTCGGCCGGACGCGTCCCGACGGAACGGGGTTACCGGGCGTTCGTGGACGGCCTGACCGAGCATGCGAGACTGTCGGACCGGGAGAGGCAATTCGTTCGCTCCCATATCGACGAGGCCTCTCGCGACACGGAGGCCCTGGTCAGGGAGAGCTCGCGGCTGATCGGACAGCTGGCGAACCTGCTGGGGGTCGCCCTGAGCCCGAGGATCGCGACCGGTATCCTCGAGCGGCTCGAAATCGTCCCGCTGTCGTCCACCCGCCTGATGTTCGTCATCAGCATCAAGGGAGGACTGATCCGTACGATCATCATGCACGCGGAATCGGAGCTCTCGCGATCGGCGCTCGACCGCATGGTGTCGCTCCTGAATGAACGCCTAGCGGGATTGACGCTGGAGGAGATCCGCCGCACGTGCAAGGCTCGCGTGCGCGATCTCAGGACAGAGGACACGGGAATCGTCCGGCTGCTGATGGACGACTCGTCGATGCTCTTCTCCGAGCCGCCCGAAACACGACAGCTCGAGCTCGGAGGCACGGGTAATATTCTCTCCCAGCCGGAATTCAGGGCTCCGGAAAGTCTCAAGGACCTGGTGTCGCTGCTCGACGACGAAGTGGCCGTCGTGCGCCTGCTCGAGGACCAGGCCACCGAGGGGAATCCCCTCGCCAGGGCCCGCGTCCGCATAGGTTCGGAGAACAAGGATCGGGACGGCGCCGAACGGGTAAAACAATATTCTGTGGTGACGGCGCCTTACCAACGGGCCTCCATGCGGGGCACGATCGGGGTGATCGGACCCATGCGCATGGACTACGCGCGAGTGATCGCGGTGGTCGAGGGCATGGCCGCTCTCCTGAGCTGGTCACCTGATGCCGGTGATCAGGCCGACTGATCCCGCACCACCCGATCGCCATTCTTGCATCAAAGAGCGTCCCTATTGCTCATGAACAGTGTGGACAAGGACACGAACGCGGTAGACGTGACGGGAGCGTCCGGCGTCGAGGAGTCGGCGGCTGATCTGTCTGGTCAGCCCGGTGACACGGACGTCGTCGGGGCGGAGGGCGAGGACGGTTCGGTTCGCCCGGAGGCCGAGGCCGTCGAGGCGAGCGTCGAACCGGCCCTCGAGACGGAGTCCGCGCCCGCGAGCGACGAGGCGGGCGATCCGGAGGCTTCGTCGGTTTCCCCCCTGGAAGAGGAGCTCGAGGCGCTCAGAGACCGGTTCGTGCGACAGGCCGCGGAATTCCAGAACTACCGGCGCAGGACGGAGCAGGAAAAGGCCCGGATGATGGAATTCGGAAAGGCGTCGGTCGTCCAGCAGCTGCTCGACGTCGTGGACGACTTCGAGCGGTCGCTGGAAGCGGCGCGTGCCTTCGTCGAAGAAGCCGACAACGACGGTGCGGCACAGGCCTTCTCCGCGCTCAGAGACGGAGTCGGGCTCGTCTACCTGAAGCTGAGGGACGCGCTCGCGCGGGCCGGTGTCGAGGAAATGGACGCGGTCGGCAAGCCGTTCGACGAGCACGAGCACGAAGCCATGATGCAGCAGCCCGTCGCCGAAGGGCAGGAGCCCGGCATGGTCGTCGGAGAGATCCTGAAAGGGTACCGGATGGGCGACCGCGTTCTGCGGCACGCCCGTGTCATCGTTTCGGCCTGACGCCACGAACCTCCATGCGCGACTACTACGAGATCCTCGGCGTCGAACGATCGGCATCGGCCGACGAGGTCAAGAAGGCCTATCGGAAGCTGGCCATGCAGTTTCACCCCGACCGGAACCCGGGGGACTCGGAAGCCGAGAATCGATTCAAGGAGGCGGCCGAGGCCTACGAGGTGCTCTCGAATCCGGATAAGCGGCAGCGGTACGACCGATTCGGGCACGCCGGTGTCCGCGGGAACGGCGGACAGGGTCCCGGACCGGGCTTCCAGGACATCAACGACATCTTTTCGGCGTTCAGCGACATTTTCGGAAGCGGCGGCAGCATCTTCGACGACGTGTTCAGCGGAGGCGCCACCCGCGGGCGGCGTTCGCGACGGGGAGGGCGTCCGGGAAGCGATCTTCGCATCAAGCTGCCGCTTTCCCTCGAGGAGATTTCCGAGGGAGTGGAGAAGAAGATCAAGGTGAAGAAACAGACGCCGTGCAAGGAGTGCTCGGGTCGCGGCGTCCAGAATGAAACCGAAGGGTACGCCACCTGCCAGACCTGCCAGGGGGTGGGTGAGGTGCGTCACGTGACGCGGTCGGTCTTCGGGCAGTTCGTGAACGTCCAGCCGTGCCCCACCTGTCGCGGAGAGGGACGAATCATCCGGGACCGGTGCCCCGGTTGCTCCGGCGAGGGGCGCGTCAAGAACGAGGAAACGATCTCCATCAATGTGCCGGCCGGCGTCGTCGAGGGGCACTACCTGACCCTTCGTGGCGCGGGGAACGCGGGAATCCGGGGTGGTGAACCCGGCGATCTGCGCGTCGAGATCGAGGAACTTCCGCACGAGCATTTCACCCGCGAGAGTCTCGACATCTATTTCGACCTGTACGTTTCGGTGCCGGAAGCGGCGCTCGGAACCGAGGCGGAGGTCCCCACGCTCAAGGGAAGGGCGCGCCTCCAGATCGACGCCGGCATCCAGGGCGGAAAGGTCCTGCGCATGCGGGAGCGCGGCCTGCCCGAGGTACACGGCAACCGGCGGGGCGATCAGATGGTTCGCGTTCATGTCTGGACGCCCCGGAACCTCTCGGACGAGGAGCGTGCCACACTCGAATCGATGAAGAACTCCGAGGCTTTCAAGCCCGCCCCGGACGCGGCCGATGACCGGAAGTCGTTCTTCAGTCGCGTGCGCGACGTGTTTTCCTGAACCCCCGAATCCGGATGACCTCTCTCCATGCCACGCCGGATGGAATCTCTGGCGACGATCTGCGGACGGCGATGCGACACGTTCCCGCCGCCGTGACGGTCGTCACGGTCGGTGGGGACGAGCCCCGCGGCGTGACCATCGCGTCGTTCTCGAGCGTTTCGCTGGACCCGCCGCTCGTCGCGTTCAACGTGCAGAAGGGAGCGCGGATGTTTCCGCTGGTGGAGCGTGCGGAGCGCTACGCGGTCCATGTACTTCCGGCGGGCCGGGTGGACCTGTCCGACCATTTCGCCGACCCCGAGCTCTCGGGGAGGGAGCAGTTCGAAAAGGTCCCCCACGAGGTGGGGAGGAACGGCCTGCCGCTGCTAGAGGGCATGCTCGCCGTGCTCGAGTGCGAGCCGTGGGCCGTCTACGATGCCGGTGACCACGCTCTCTTCGTCGGTCGTGTGGTCCGCATATCGACCGGCGCGGACGGGGAGCCCGTGCTTTATTACCAGCGATCGTACCGGCAGGTCGGTGATGTCATCGCCGATCGGGGCTGACCGCCGTCAGAAAGCGGGGGTCGAGGGCCTCTCCGGAGGCTCCGGGTCCGAAGAAGGCAAAGTCGCATCGTGCCGGATCCTCCGGAAAGAGCATCCTGCAGTTCCTGGTGAGTTCGGCCACGGCCTTCCAGTCATCCTGCCTTCTGGCGACCATCCCGAGAGCCCTTGCCTGCCGGCCTGCATGCACGTCGAGGGGAAGCAGGAGTTGACGGGGCATCACGGACGTCCAGAGGCCCAGGTCCACGGGACCCTGACGCACCATCCATCGCAGGTACATGTTCAGGCGCTTGCAGGCGCTGCCGCTCTCGGGTCGTGCGACATGCCGTCGAAGACGGGCGCCGGCATCCGGCACGATGGACGTCAACGTATCCGAGAAGGCCTGGAGCCCGGGTGCGATGTCGGGAGCTCCGCGCGGGAATCCGGATCCGAAGCATCGGTCCAGCGAGCCGAAATCCGCCAGGACTGCGGAGAGGACACGTACGAGGGCCAGGGCGTCTTCGGGCCCGAAGGTCCGGTGCCGAAAACCGTCCAGACGTGACGCGTCCCGCACCGGGTCGAAGTCGCGGACGAACACGTGGGGTCGCCAGCGCATCCGTTCGCAGAGGTCGGCCATCCGGGCGAGTATCGTGGAGCGCCTTCCCCACGCGAGAAGAGCGGCAAAGAGCCCCACGATTTCCTGGTCCCGGGCATCGTCGAAGCCGTGTGGAATGGAAATCGGGTCCCGGGCGATGAATTCCGGCAGTTCGTACCGTCGGACCAGATCGTCCACGTAGGCACGGAAGGCCGGATCGAAGAGGTGCGGGGTCTGTCCGTCGGGGTTCACGACCGCGCGATCCAGTCCAGCCATCGGGCCGGATCCACGTTGCCTCCGGAGATCAGGACACCTACACGCCGTCCCCGCACGGGAACACGGCCTTCCATGACGGCCGCAAGGCCGAGCGCCCCCGTCGGTTCGACGACCAGCTTCAACCGCTCCATGGCGAACCTCATGGCACGAATCAGGGCCTCGTCCGGGACGGTTACCATGTCATTGACGAGCGTCAGGACGAGGGGAAAGGTCACCTTGCCCAGACTGGGCGTGCGGGCTCCGTCGGCGATGGTGTCCGGATCCCGGACCGATTGCAGGGTGCCGGTTCGGAACGAGCGCGTGGCATCATCTCCGGCTTCGGGTTCCACGCCCACGATATGGCAGCCCGGAACCGCCGATCGCGCGGCGATGGCGCATCCCGAGAGCAGCCCGCCGCCTCCGCAGCACACGACGAGCGTGTCCAGGTCGGCGACCTCCTCGAAGAGCTCCAGACCTGCCGTGCCCTGGCCGGCGACCACGTCTGGATGGTCGTACGGGGGGATTACGGGCAGTCCGCGCTCGGCCGCGATCCGGGCAGCCAGTTCCTCACGCGTGATCTCGCGCCGGTCATACGTGATGATCTCGGCACCGTACCCCCGTGTGGCCTCGAGCTTGATGGCCGGAGCGTCCGAGGGCATGATGATCGTCGCCCGTACACCCTGTTCGCGACTGGCCAGGGCCACCGCCTGCGCATGATTGCCCGAGGAGTACGTGAGGATGCCCGACGGGCGTCCCGACTCGAGCAGGCGGCCGATGGCATTGAACGCCCCGCGAAACTTGAACGCACCCGCCCGCTGCAGATTCTCGCACTTGAGGAAGATCTGTCCGCCGGTCAGCCCGTCAAGCTGACGCGAGGTCACCACCGGCGTCCTGTGCGCATGGCCCTTCAGGCGTC
>JAHEEH010000442.1 GCA_024640835.1 Bacteroidota bacterium | reverse complement strand
AGACGTTGATCGGGATCTACTACGTCCGGGACCTGTCCCGCCTGGCGACGGCGATCCGGTACCTGTTCGAGACCGGGCGGAAGGGTCCGGGAGGAGAGTATTTCCTGACGGACGCGTTCGACGTCATGCTCAAGGACGGAGCGGTCTTCCGCACGACCTCGGTCACCGACTGGCTGGATTGCGGGACGATTCCCGCCCTGCAGGAAACCACCGCCCTGGTGCTGGAGCGCGAGAACGACAGGCCGGGAGGCGGGACGGTGGAGGACTCCGTGATCCTGCCGCCCGTATACGTGGGCCCGGGCGCCCGCATCGTCCGTTCCGTGGTGGGTCCACACACGTCGGTCGAGGCGGGGGCGAGCATCGAGGATTCCGTGGTGCGTCGCTCCATCGTGTTCGCCGACGCGCGGATCGGCTCGTCGGCGATCGGGGACTCGCTCGTCGGAAGGAATGCCCGGGTCGACGGGTACGCGGGCTCGCTCAACGTCGGGGATCACAGTACCGTGGGTTCCGTCTCGACCTGAGGTCACCCCGCGATCATGGACGTCTATCCTCCGCAGGTCGACGAAAAACTGGGTTTCGAGGCGATCCGCGCCCGGCTCGCCCGGCTCGTCCACACCGAAGCGGCAGGCGCCCTGGCGCGTTCGCTCCTGCCGTTGCCGGACGCGGAGTCCGCGCGGACCGAGCTGAGCCGGGTGGATGCCGTCCAGGGCTTTCTCGCGTCGGGCGATCATCCCCCTGAAATCCAGTTCGAACCGACGGGCGATGCGCTCGCCCGCTCCGCGCCGGTCGGCTCGTGGCTGGAGCCGGAAGAGCTCTCGTCCGTCAGGAGCATTCTGGCGTGCGCACGGCGGGTTCGCGCGTGGCTCGAACGCAGGGGCGAAGACTCGTCGGTTGCCATGGCGCTCGCCGACCTCTTCGAGCCGGTTCCGGCGCTCGAGCGGGACATCGATCGGGTCGTCGACGCCGAGGGCCGGGTCCGCGACGACGCGTCGGACATCCTGGTCGGCCTGCGCAGGGAGGAAGCCCGGTCGCGGGATCACCTGCGGGGCGCCATGCAGGACGCACTCCGCCGCGCGAGTTCTGAAGGGTGGGCCACCGAGGAGCAGCCGACGATCCGGGGAGGACGCATGGTCATTCCGGTCCGCTCCGAGGCGCGCCGCAAGCTCGAGGGTATCGTGCACGACGTTTCGGCAACCGGACAGACCTCGTTCGTGGAGCCCGCCGCGTGCGTGGAACTGAACAACCGCCTGAGGGAACTCGAGGCCGAAGTGCGCCGGGAGATCATCCGGCTGCTTACCCGCCTGACGGATGCCGTCCGGGTGGAGCGCTCCCGGGTCGAGTCCAACGAATCGGCCGCCGTGTATCTGGATCTCGCGGTGGCCAAGGCCCGACTCGCCCACGGCATGGATGCCCGGGCGCCCGAGGACCGCGGCGGGGGAATCATCCGGTTGAAGGCGGCGCGGAACCCCGAGCTTCTGCTCAGGATGGCGTCCGCGGACGTGGTCCCGCTGGATCTCGACCTGGGCGAGACCTGTCGCCTGCTGGTCATCAGCGGTCCGAACGCGGGAGGCAAGTCCGTGGCCCTCAAGACCCTGGGGCTGTTTTCACTGATGCTCGCCTCCGGTATCCCCGTGCCGTGCGAAGAGGGCAGCCGGTTCGACCGGTTCGAACATCTCTTCGTGCAGATGGGGGACGACCAGTCGGTGGAGGACGACCTCTCGACGTTCAGTTCGCAGCTCGGTCACCTGCGCGCGATGATGGAGGGTGCCGGTCCTTCCGCCCTCGTCCTGCTCGACGAGGCAGGCTCGGGAACCGACCCGGAGGAAGGCTCGGCGCTGGCCCAGGCCGTGCTGGAGCGCCTGGCCGGATCGGGGGCTGCGGTCGTCGCGACCACGCATCATGCCAGCCTCAAGCGCTTCGCGCACGAACGCGAGGATGCCATGAACGGCATGATGGTCTTCGATCGTGAACGGCTCAGGCCCACCTTCCGATTCGAACCCGGGGTGCCCGGCGCCTCGTATGCCTTCGAGATCGCCGACCGCACCGGAATCGACCGCGGGGTGACCGACCGGGCGCGGGAGCTTCTCGGATCGGAGCGGGCATCCCTCGAGCGGCTTCTGACCGACCTGCAGGCTCGCAACGAGGTGCTTGAACGCCGAATCGGGGAGGCCGAGACCTCGGCGGCGGAAGCGGAGGGGCGCAGGCGGGTTCTGGAGGAACGTGTGGCCCGGCTACGGGAGGAGACGGCCGACATACGCGACAGGGCCCTCGAGCAGGCCGAATCGGTCCTGCGGGAAGCGAATGCGGAAGTCGAGCGGGCCGTGCGCGAGATCCGCGAGTCCGAGGCGGAGCGCACGGTGACCCGCGAGGCCCGGGATCGGCTCGAGGGGCTCAGGCTCCACGTCACCGAGTCCAGGCGGCGCGAGGCACGGAAGCGACAGCACGGCCGCCCGGAACGGGAAGGCCAGGCGTCGAAATCCGGACGGCCGATAGGAGTGGGCGACCAGGTGGTGATCGACGGTGCGGGGCCGTCTGGCGAGGTCATGGAGGTGCGGGA
>JAHEEH010000441.1 GCA_024640835.1 Bacteroidota bacterium | reverse complement strand
GAGACGACCTGGCCATTCTCGGCACGCGCCTTCTCGTTGTGATCCAGAATGAACTGGACGAGCTGGTGATCGTCGGGCTTGGTGGAGTAGTAGCCCGTTCCGGGTTCCGTGGTGCCGGTTCCGATCAGGTTCTGCGCCGGCGGTGACGCCGGCACCAGGCCCTCCCGGACGGCCTCCTCGGTGAATTCCCCCTCGATCCGGCTGTTGTTGACGATGACGACCTTCTCGACGTACCCCTTCTCGACGAACTCGAGAAATTTGGAGTATTCGACCGAGTTCGGCTGGGTCTCGCTGATGGACAGGAAGACATGGACGAGCAGGGCCATGAAAATGGCCATGTAGATCCAGACGGCAAATCGCGGCCGCTTCTCGGGCGTACGCGGCCCTCCCTCGCCTCCCTGGCGGTCCATCCGAATCTGATCGCGGTCCTTGTCCGACATCCGGGTTCTGCTATCGCCGCGGGGCGGCATCTCACATCGCTACGCGCCCCCATCGGGCGAGTTTCGGCCCGTCCGATCGGAGGGGCATCGCGTTACCCGGATGCCCCCTGATGGTTCCATTACGCCTACCTCGGCACGACGTGGAGGAACCAGGCCCCCTCGCCGATCAGGTCACCCACGCCGGCGACCGCGCCCTCGGCCTCGGCCCTCGAATCGAAGCGGCCGAGCGCCACGTAGAGGACCGGACCGCCATCGACCGTCCCCGTGATCATCTCGACGGTGCCGACAGAAGACAGGTCTTCCCGGTGTTTTCGCATCGCCTGGGGGGCCGCTGTCGCATTGTCCAGTGACTCGAGCACGACGAGCCATGCGTCCACGCTGCCCTCCACGTCGTAAAGCGGTCTGGCGGTCGACGTCGTGATTTCGGGCCACGCCGACGGGCCCGCATCCCGGGAAGCCCCGTCGAGGACCTGGGCGTCCGTGCTGTCTGCGCCCGGGGTTCGTTCGGGCAGAAGCCCGTTCTCCGGTTCATGATCCGGAATGCCCTCCGCCGGAATCACCGGCCCCTCTCCGGCAACCCCGATCGAATCGGCAGGGGCTCCCGCCGCCCCGGACTCGTCATCACGTCCCGCCGTCGAGACCGTATCCGGATCCGCGACCTCCGATGGGGGCGCCTCGGGGACTCCGTCGGCCTGGTCGGACCCGACCGCCGGTACCTGTGCATCCGCTGCAGCGGGAATCTGTCCCTCCGGCTCCCGATCCGCAGGAGCAACTCCTGCCTCCTCGGCCGAGGGCACAGGAGCGGCGGACACCTCGTCCTCGACGGGCGCGGGCGTGGCGAGCGAATCGTCGGCCGCGCCCTCGGCAAGCGAGTCAGGGGCCGCCGGGGTGGCGAGCGAATCGCCGGCCGTGCCCGCGGCGAGCGAGTCGGCGATCCGGGACAACTCCTCCTGCCGTGCATCGAGTCCCGCCAACACCTCCCCCGCCCGGATGGAATAGGGGGTGTTGCCATACCGGTCACGGACGTGGATCAGCAGGCCGCTCAGCGTAAGCTTCCGCCAGGCATCCGGATCGACGATCTCCGGCTCCGTCGGAGCAGCATCCGCCCCACTTGCGGCGGAATCCGGACGGGCGGCGACCATCCCGGCCCCGGCGGTCGCCAGGGAGTCCCTGCCCGCGCCGAGGCTGTCGGCGGCCATCTCCGGAGGACGATCCGTCTCCACCGCATCCGGAACCGCGGCGTTCCCCGAATCCGGCCGTACGTCGGCGTCCTGAGGCCGCGCACCCTCCGCCAATTGGAGTGCATCGTCGGCCGCCCGGCGACGGCGCGCGCGAACGGGCTCCGCGGCCTCCTCGTCGTCCAGTCGTTCGTCGTCGGGATCCGGCGCCTCGGCCTCGGAAGAAACGTCCACATCGGGGTCGGGCGACTCCGGAGCAGACACCCCTGCCGTGTCCGCTACGGGAGGTGTGATGAGGCCCAGGTCCACGAGCATGGAATCCCCGACTCCCAGCGGGATCGGGGCGAAGAGATCGAGGTCGTCGGTGGTGGCCCACTCCAGGTAGACCAGGCCGGCCGCTAGCAGCGAACGGGGCCTGACCGGGCGCAGGCCGTGTTCTGCGGCAACCCGGATCATACCGTCGAGCGCCGCCGGGTACTCCCCTCGCTTCCAGAGATCGTACGCGCCCTCGTAGGCCGCCTCCGCGACCTCGAGGGAGTCCGGCTGCTCGACCCGAACCGCGGAACGGCCGAGACGGACACGACCCCGGTCGGCGAACTCGGAATCCGGGCTGTCCCTGATGATCCGCTCGTACACGGTCCGGGCGGCCGCGGAGTCACCGAGCGCCTGCTGGACCTCGGCGAGCGCGAACAGGGCTCGCAGCGACAGGTCGTCATTGACCCCGTCGTCCAGTACGAGCCGGTACCAGTGGGCCGCCGAATCCGGTCGCCCGATACCGATGAACAGTGCGTTGGCCAGCTCGTATCGGGCTGCAGCCCGGTCGGCCGTCATCCGGGCCCGGGAGGTCGAGTCACGCGGGACGGCAGCGACATCCACCTCCGGAAGCGCGTCCTCGGGCTGATCCTCCTCGCGCACCGCACCGTTCGCGAATTCATCCACGAGCT
>JAHEEH010000048.1:7476-9007 GCA_024640835.1 Bacteroidota bacterium | reverse complement strand
GTAGCCGGTGATGACGTGGGGCATGAGACGCTCCACGAACGCGTCCTCGAAATAGAACTGGTAGCCGGATACCAGGGTCGATCGACTGATGCTGTTCTGGGTGACGAAGCCGTTCGCGGCACGGAATGCCGGATTCGACGTGGAGAAATCGAAGTCGGCAAAGAAGTGCCGGGCTCGCTGATCGACGCTGAAGGATGCGGCATATCCGGTGAAGGACTCCCCGTCGAACGCCGCCGTATGACCGCCTTCGAAGAGCGTCGCGCCGTCCTCGGGTGACAGCAGGAGCGAATCGCTCTGCTCTGCCGTGTGGCTGGCCACGAGCTGGCCGGAGACCGACAGCGTACGCGTCAGACGTACGCGCGCGTCCAGGCCCACCGTCGAGCCCGATCCCGCGGAATCAAGGTATCGACGGTCGGTCACGAGACCGCCAACCCACGATCCCGTGCCATACGTGCGCCGGTATCGCAACACGTTGCTGTAGCTCTTGCCCGTCGCCGCCAGCATGGACCGGTCCTCGAACGGCACGATGATGGGCGTATCCTCGTCGACCGCTCCGATGTACCCGACGCTGCTTCGCCCGAAACGTCCCGTGAACTTGGCCGCCGCGGACGGATTGTTGATGGACCGCGAATAGACCTGGTCGATCGGCGTATCGAAGAGATCCGCGCCCTCCTGGAAGAACGGCCTTCGCTCGGGAAACGAGAGCGCGAACGTCGTGTTGACATCCACCTGGGCCGCGTCCGCCTCGATCTGGCTGAAATCGGGGTTTATGGCCACATCCGCGATCGCATTCGACGAGAACGAGTACTTGGCTCCCAGCGACAGATCCGTCGTTACGCGATCATTGTCCAGGCCGGAGCTGGGCACGTTCGGGTCCACGATGCCCGCGAACTGGCTTCCCGTCACGGCGGGAAGCAGCTCGATCTTCCCGGCGGGCCGTACACCGTGAATCCCGGCGAGGCTTCCGAGCTGGCAGAGCATGCACGGATCGTCCCGGTCGACGGACGCCCACGAGTAGGTCGACCGGCTCTCGCGGGGGTGCGTGATCCAGAACGTGAGATTCCATTCCTGCACGGGAGAATCCGGAAAGCGGAGACTCCGGAACGGGATGGCCATCTCGACCTGGTATCCGCTCTCGGTGATCCTGCCCTCCGAACGGAACACCACGTCGAACCCGACATCTTCCGGTCCCGCGCCCATGATCTTGCTGTCGCCCTGGATACCGAAGGGGTTCGCCGCGATGAAGTACGCCCACGCATTGTCCCTGTACGGATCCAGGATCATGCCCACGTAGTCGTCCTGCCAGATGGCGTCGCGGTCGCTCAGGTTGGCCCGGATGCTTCCCGGGGCATCCTCGATCAGGTAGGCGAGGTACAGGTTGTGGTCGTCGTAGGTCACCCATACCTCGATGCCGATCGGCGGAACCGTCTGGTCACCCGGGTAGGTCTCCGAGAAGGAGGTCGCGATTCCGGCATCCCGCCAGCCGGAATCGTCCACTTCCCCATCGATCTCGATGGTGCCGGGAGCGCGC
>JAHEEH010000048.1:5706-7451 GCA_024640835.1 Bacteroidota bacterium | reverse complement strand
TGCCGACGGCAACCGGACAAGCTGTGCGGAGGCGGGCGCCGTGAGCAGACAGAGCGCCAGCGCGTGCGCGAATCTCGACATGGAGCGAATCGGTCGGTGCGCGTGGATGCGGGCGGTCGTCAACAGCACCGCCAGCGGGTTCCTGCGGGCGTACGGAGGACCGTGGCAGCGGTTACGCGGGGGCGCGACGGGGATGCAGTTCTGCCCCCACCGGCTCGCTCAGACGACCCGCCCCCTTTCGATCCGGGACGGCAGCCCTGCCCTTGCCACGGGGTCCATGCGTGCCGGCCGGAGCGCCGCAACCTGCACGTCGGGCTCGTCCTCGCGGAAATTCAGGAGGACCTCGAGCACCTCGTCCCGCGCCGTGCCCTCCATGAGCAGCGAGCGAAGCCGCGACGCCTGGGGGAATCCCTTGAAATACCCCCCGTACATCCGTCGCATTTCCAGCACCCCCTTGCGTTCGCCTAGCCACTCGGACTTGAGCGTGAGATGCTCGGCCACTACGGCGATGCGCTCCTCCCAGGGCACGGGGGGCGGCAGTTCCCCGGTCTCACGGAATATCCTGGCATCGCGGAAGATCCACGGATTCCCGATGGCACCGCGACCGATCATCACGGCGTCGACCCCCGTCCTCTCGAACATGTCCCGGATCTTCTCCGGTGTGGTGGCATCCCCGTTTCCGATCAGGGGAATGCCCAGACCGGCCTCGTCGTGGATCCGCCGCAGCCACTCCCATCGGGCCTCGCCACGATACATCTGGGCACGGGTGCGCGCGTGAACCGCCAGGGCCTGCACGCCGCACTCCTCCATCATCCGCGCGACGTCCAGGATGCGGATCGACTCGTCGTTCCAGCCCAGCCGGGTCTTCACGGTCACCGGGCGTGTAGCCACCTCCACCACGGCCTCGGTGATGGCGCGCATCTTCGGCAGGTCCCGGAGGATGCCCGCGCCTCCGTCCTTGCAGACGACCTTCTTGACCGGGCACCCGAAATTGATGTCGATGATGTCGGGCGCCGCGCGGTCCACGATCGCCGCGGCTTCGCGGACCTGGTCGACCTCGCCGCCGAAGATCTGCACCGCGACAGGCCGCTCCGCTTCCGAGAACTCCAGCTTCCGCAGGGAGCCGTCGGCCCCGTGGACAAGGCCGCCCGACGAGATGAACTCGGTGTACAGAAGGTCCGCGCCGAACCGCTTGCAGAGCACGCGGAACGGCGGGTCACTCACGTCCTCCATGGGTGCGAGGAAGAGAGGTTGTTCTCCGAATTCGAGCGATCCGATGCGCATGGGGCGCCTGTGACGTTCAGGCGAGTCGAACGAGAGCCTTCGGATGCCAGTTCCGTTTCGCCCGGGCTCAACCTTTTCCGATAATGCCGTATACACAGACGAACCTGCAACCTGATCCGACCTCCATGACAAGCACGCACCGCATCGCATCGGTTCTCCTCGCCACCGTGGGCACCCTGATTCTGGCGGGTTGTGGCGGGCCCAACCTCATGGACCGCTTCGGCGGATTCTGGGGCGCCGGAATCTGCGGCATCATCATCGTGATCCTGGACGTCATCGCGCTCCTGGAGATCGCCGGGACGAACTGGACCCTCGGGCGCAAGGCGCTGTGGGCCGTCCTGATCTTCGTCTTCCCGGTCGGCGGGCTGCTCCTGTACTGGTTCTTCGTGAGGGAGAGCGGTTCCTGACGGATTGCGCGCCTTTTCACGGCCGGGGACGCCCGGGTGACGAGTTCGCCTCTA
>JAHEEH010000048.1:0-5691 GCA_024640835.1 Bacteroidota bacterium | reverse complement strand
GCCAATCACACTCGCGTCCCCATCGATGCCCGATCGCGCAGGCCGTATTGCGGCCCTCCTGCTTCTGCTCCTCGCCGGGGGCTGCCAGAAGAGGACCCTGGAGCCCACCGTCATCCTGGTCTCCATCGACGGCTTCCGGGCCGACTACCAGGACCGCTTCGACACGCCCACCCTGGACCGCCTTGCCGCGGAGGGGGTTCGCGCGTCGAAGGGCATGCTCCCCGTCTTCCCGTCCAAGACCTTTCCGAACCACTACTCGATCGCGACCGGCCTGTATCCGGCGCATCACGGCATCGTGGGCAACACGATGTACGACCCCGGAATGGACGCGTGGTTTCGCCTGAGCGACCGCGAGGCCGTGGAGGACACGCGGTGGTGGCTCGGAGAGCCCATCTGGGTGACGGCCGAGAAACAGGGCATGACGGCGGGCACGTTCTTCTGGCCGGGCTCCGAGGCACCCGTGCAGGGCGTGCAGGCCACGTACTGGAAACGGTTCGACGACACCGTTCCGGCCGAAAGCCGGGTGGACTCCGTGCTCTCGTGGATCGACCTGCCCGAGGCCGCGCGCCCGCAGCTCATCACCGTCTATTTCTCGGACACGGATCATGGCGGCCACGACCACGGCACGTCCTCCCCCGAGGTCCGCGAGGCGGCCGAGCGGGCGGACGGCTACCTGGCGCGCCTGGTCGCAGGTCTCGAGCAGCGGGACCTGATGGACCAGGTGAACCTGATCGTGGTCTCGGACCATGGCATGGTCGACGTGTCGCCCGACCGCGTGATCTTCGTCGAGGAAGCGGTGGACCTGGGTGAAAGTCAGGTGGTCGAGTGGTCGCCCGTGCTGCTACTGGAACCCGAAGCCGGGCGAAGCGAGGAGATCGTGGCGGCACTCGACGCGATGCCGCACCTCACCGTCTACGACGCGGTTACGCTGGATTCCGTCTTCCACTTCACGGGAAGCCCACGGATTCCTTCCATCGTCGCGGGAGCCGATGCGGGCTGGTCGATCACCAGCACCCGCGAGTACCTGGAGGCCCGACGGGCTCGATTCCCGGCGGGAATGCACGGCTATGATCCGCGGGACCCGTCCATGGCGGCGCTCTTCATCGCCCGCGGCCCGGCCTTCCGGACGGGCTACGAGGTTGCCCCGTTCGAGAACGTCAACGTGTATCCCCTGATCGCTCACATCCTGGATCTCACGCCTGCCCCGGTCGACGGCACGCTGGACGCCGTACAGGACATTCTCCGCTAGCCCCCCTCCGCATGATGAGCCCGAACCCCGTTCCCTCGCAGCGTGCCCTCCAGGTCATCCGGTACGCGATGCTCGGCGGCATCGTGATATTCGGAGTGGTGATCTATGCCCTGCAGACCCTGGGCATCATGGCGGAACCGGTCATCGACGGCACCCGATCCCCCGTCGCGATCCTCATCAGCGTGATGGTGCTCGGCACGATCGGCGCCATCCCCCTGCTTCACAGCCGCATCCAGGCCACCACGGACGCAGCCAGACGCGCCCAGCTCGTCATCGTCCTGCTCGCGGTAGCGGAAGCGGCGGCGCTGGCCGGTGGGGTGCTGTGGCTGCTCAGCGGCAAATGGACCATGTACGGCGTCGGCGTCGTGCTCTTCGTGGTCGCCATGACGCGGGCCGTGTCACCGGAGGGTTCCCGGTCGGAACCTTGAAACCCGAAGACCACCAGTATCGACGCACGGGGCGGTTCTTCGCCCTGGCCGCCGGGGGCACGGAGGAGCTTGCCGCCGCGGAGCTCTCCGGACTTGGCGCAGGCGAGGTCGAGCCCGCGTACCGGGGCGTGCATTTCGACGCGACGCGCGAGACCCTGTACGACATCAACTACAGGTCCCGCCTGGTAACGCGCGTCCTTGCCCCGCTGGTCACCTTCGACTGCCACAGCGACCGGTACCTGTATCGGACCGGACGCGAGATCGACTGGTCCGAGCTCCTGTCGCTCGATGACACGTTCGCCATCTTCGCGACCGTGTCCAACAGCCGGATCACGCATTCGCAGTTCGCCGCGCGTCGACTGAAGGACGCCATAGTCGACCAGTTCCGCGACCGCACGGGAAGACGCCCGTCGGTGCGCACGCCCGACCCGGACCTCTGGATCAATCTGCACATCCACGACAACCGCGCGGTCATCAGCCTGGACACGTCCGGTGGGTCGCTTCACCGGAGGGGGTACCGCAAGGAGTCCGTGCAGGCCCCCATGCAGGAAACCCTCGCCGCGGCGGTCATCCGTCTGTCGGAATGGGACGCGGACCGGCCCCTGGCGGACCCGATGTGCGGATCGGGCACGCTCCTCGCCGAGGCGTTCATGCACGCCGCGCGGCTGCCGGCGGCCTTCGGGCGTCGCGATTTCGGGTTCATGCGGATGCCCGACTTCGACCGGGCGACCTGGGTGGCGGTGCGCGATCGGGCAGACGCGGCCGTGCGGAACGTCCCCCGGGATCTCATCTCCGGTTCGGACGTGGATCCTGCCGCCGTGAAGGCCGCGCGTACGAACCTGGCAGCCCTTCCCGGAGGAAGCGTCGTGCGCCTCTCCCGGGGAGCCATCGCGGCCCATCCGGGGCTCGAGAACGGGGTCATCGTGTGCAACCCGCCGTACGGGGTGCGGCTGGGAACCGACCAGGAGTCATCCGAGCTCTGGAGGGCCCTCGGGGACTGGCTCAAGCAGCGCTGTACCGGGTCGAGCGCGTTCCTGTTTGCCGGACGGGCCGAACTCCTCAAGTCCGTCGGCCTCCGGTCCACGTGGAAGCGGCCGCTCCCGAACGGCCCCCTCGACGGCCGGCTTGCGCGGTACGATCTCTTCTGATCGGTTGCACGGGAAGCGCCCGCCCTCGATACTCCGTGCGTCCCACCCGATACCCGGACTCATGTCCAGCCCCGAGCTCAACCGGCGCGTCTTTCTGCGCCGCGTGTCCGTCGCCAGCGCGGCCGCACTTCTCGCCCCGTCCGCCGTCATTGCGGACCCGTACAGGCCCGTAAGCCGGTACGGGCCTGCCGCCCGTCCCGTACGCATACGCGGCCGCCTGTCGGTCGACGGCAGAGGCCGAGGGGGCATCGCGGTGTCCGACGGGCGGACCGTGGTCGTGACCGCCTCGGACGGAGGGTACGAGCTCGTCTCGGATGGCTACCGCCCGTTCGTCTTTGCGAGCGTTCCGGCCGGCGTGGCCATACCGACCTCCGGCTCGGGCACGGCCCTCTTCCACCATCCCATACCGGCCGACGGCACCGACCGGATGAAGGCCGATTTCGCGTTCCGGTCACTCGATCGCCCGGACGACCGGCACGCCTTCCTGGCACTGGGAGATACCCAGACGCAGAACATGTTCGAGATCGGGCGCCTGCACGACGAATCCGTCCCCGACATGCTGCAGGTCGCGGCCGGCCTGGGAGACGTCCCTCTTTTCGGAATCGCGGTCGGGGACATCATGTTCGACGACCTGAGCCTATACCCGGAGTACGAGCGGGCCGTCCACAGGATCGGCATCCCGTTCCTCCAGGTGGTCGGCAATCACGATCTGAACTACGACTCCCCGACCGACCCGGGTACGACCCGGACGTTCCGGACCCACTTCGGTCCCACCTACTACTCGTTCGACCGGGGGCAGGTGCATTACGTCGTGCTCGACGACGTCTTCTGGCACGGCGCGGGGTACATCGGTCACCTGGACGCCGACCAGCTGGCCTGGCTCGCGCAGGACCTCGCCCTCGTGGAGCCGGGACGTACCGTGGTCGTCTTCCAGCACATTCCGGCGCTGTCCACCCAGTATCGGCGGGCAGGGGAAGCCCGACCCGGGAATTCGGTCTCGGTCACGAACCGGGAGGCCCTGTACCGTCTGCTGGAGCCGTTCCGGGCGCACGTCATTTCGGGCCACACCCACGAGCACGAGCACGTATTCGAGGGAGGCGTGCACGAGCACGTGCTCGGTACGGTGTGCGGCGCGTGGTGGACCGACGACATCTGTCACGACGGGACGCCCAACGGCTTTGCCGTGATGGAAGTCTCCGGTTCGGACCTTCGATGGCGATACCAGGCGACGGGGCTTCCCGCTTCGGATCGGTTGCGGGTGTACCCGGCCGGCTCCGTTCCGGAGGCGCCCGACGAGTTCGTGGCGAACGTGTGGGACTGGGACCCGGATACCACCGTCGCGTGGTACGAGGACGGGATCCGCAGGGGCTTGATGGCCCGTCGCACCTCGATGGATCCCTGGGCTGTGGAGCGGTTCACGGGGCCCGAGCGCCCCGGCCGCCGACCCTGGGTCGAGCCGGGACCGGTGGACCACCTCTTCTTCGCACCCGCATCAGGCGGAAAGGTCGTCGTGGAGTGGACGGACCGGTTCGGCGAAGCCTGGACCCACTCACCCCCGGCGTCCTGAAGCACCCGTCACGGCGTCCGGGTGTTCCCCGGCTTGTATTTGCGGCCCGGAAGCGGCACGTTTGAACACCATTCCCCTTCTCCCATGCCCGAGCCCCGTCCCCCCGCTTCGCTTCAACCCGAACAACTCCGGACTCGCTGCGATACGGAGGCGTTCGATTTCGAGACCACGGCCCAGATTACGGACGGGCCGCTGGTCGTAGGCCAGGAGCGGGCCCAGGAGGCGATCCGGTTCGGCATCGGCATGACGCAGGCCGGCTACAACGTGTACGTCGTGGGCGATCCGGGAATGGGCCGCCGCGCTCTGGTGCAGCGGTTCCTCGAGGCAGAGGCCGCCGAGCGTCCCGTGCCCGACGACTGGTGTTACGTCAACAATTTCGAGGACGAGACGAGACCGGTCGCCCTTCGCCTCCCACCGGGCCGCGGCGTGACGCTTCGCGACGGCATGGATCGCCTGGTCGACGATCTCGGCGCTGCGCTGCACGCCGCCTTCGAGAGCGAGGAGTATCAGCTTCGCCGCCAGGTGGTGCAGGAAGCCGCCCGCGAGAAGGAGGAGGAGGCCCTCCAGGACCTGCAGTCGAGGGCCAGGGAGCAGCATATCGCGGTTCTTCGCACGCCAACGGGGTTTGCGTTCGCCCCGCTCCGGGACGGCGAAGTCATCTCGAACAAGGACCTGCAGGTACTGCCCGAGGAGAAGCAAAAGGAGATGCAGGAGGCGGTGCAGAAGTTCCAGGAGGAGCTCCAGTCCATCCTGCGCCAGCTCCCGAAGCGCATGCGACAGCTCCGGGAGAATATCAGGGAGCTGAATCGCGAAGTGGCCAAGTACGCCGCGGTCGACCTCGTCGCCCCGCTCGAGGAATCCTTCGAGGATCTCCCGCAGGTGACGTCGTACATCGAGATGGCGGTCGCCCACATGATCCAGGGTATCGAGACGGCGTTCCTCGAGGGCACGGACGAAGACGGCGGCAGCGCGAAGATGGACGAGGTGCTGGACGAGCGGACGTACGGGGTGAACATCCTCGTGGACCACGCGGGGTCCCAGGGAGCGCCCATCGTCAACGAGGACAACCCTCACTACCAGGGTCTCGTCGGCGAAATCGAGCAGATCGCGGAAATGGGAACGCTCACCACCGATTTCACCCTGATCAAGGCCGGTGCCCTGCACCGCGCGAACGGGGGATACCTGGTGGTCGACGCCCGGAAGCTCCTCATGCAGTCGTTCGCATGGGAGGGGCTGAAACGCGCGCTGTATGCGAAGGAGATCCGCATCGAATCGGCGGGCAAGGCCCTCGGTCTCATG
>JAHEEH010000440.1 GCA_024640835.1 Bacteroidota bacterium | reverse complement strand
CCAGGCGATCGAGGTCGATGCCGTCGGAGGTTCTCAGGGACAGCATGACATACTCGTCTGCGAGCGAGTTCAGGGAGAGGCTCTCACGGAAATCGGTGGGCAGCTGCCGCCCGGCGAGGAGAGCCTCGTACGAACGGATGTTCCTAACGTTCGCCCACCGGGACGCCGGGAGGCCCCGCCACCAGAACGAATGGGCGGAGGGACCGAAGCCCAGGTAATTGTGGTGATCCCAGTACCTCGCGTTATGCAGCGAACGGTATCCCGGGCGCGCGAAGGACGAGATCTCGTACTGCTCGTATCCGGCATCGGAGAGATACTCCATGGTGAAAGCATAACGTGCTGCCAGCATGTCCTCGTCGGGGGAATCGACGAGGCCGCGATCGATGCGGTTCTTGAGGACGGTGCCGTTCTCCACCGTCAGGGAGTACGTGGAGATGTGCGGCACACCGAGGCGTACGGCACGCTCCAGGTTCGCGGCCCAGTACTCGTCCGGCTGGTTCGGGAGCCCGAAAATGAGATCGATCGAGATGGCGTCGAAGCCGGCGTCGCGCGCACGATCGACCACGCTCCGGGCCTGGGACTCGGAATGGCTCCGGTTCATGAAGGCGAGGTCGTCGGCCTGGAAGGACTGGATGCCGATCGAGAGCCGGTCGACCCCGTGACCCCGTAGAGCCCGAAGGTACTCGGGATGGGCGTCGTCCGGGTTCAGTTCGAGGGTGGTCTCGGAAACGGCGCGGGCATCGAAATGCTCGCGCACGGTATCGAGGAGGAGGCCCACGTCGTCCGCTACGAGGCGTGAGGGGGTGCCGCCGCCGAAATAGACGGTCTCGACAGGCTCCAGGTCTCCGAATTCCGCGCCGTAATGAGCGATCTCCTGACGCATCGCGGCCAGGAATCCCGCATGCGAGCGGACCGTGGTCACGAAGTAGAAGTCGCAGTAGACGCAGCGCCTGGCGCAGAACGGGATGTGCAGATAGACGCCGGCCATGGCAGACGGACCGGGCGCATCAGAAAATGACGCCCAGGCGGAACGGGAAGACGAGGTCGATGCCCGCCTCACCGATCACCAGCGCCGGATCGATCTCGTAGAAGAGGCGGGTGGAATACAGTCCGCGCACCCATCCCATGCCCGCATGAATGGTCGGTCCCCTGGCGTCCTGGTGACCTTCTCCCGGCTTGTGGTGGCCGTCGCCGAAGGGCAGATACGCACCGAACCCGCCCAAAACGTACGTCGCCCGGTCGGGCTGGGGCGAGCCGATGGTCACGATGAGCGAGATCTGCGGGTCCAGCAGGTAATCCGCATCGTCCAGGCCGCCCAGGACGAATCCGGTGACGGCCATCCCGGCGGCCAGCGAGAGATCTTCATTCATGGGCCAGGCTCCGCGCACCCGGAAGCCCAGTCCCAGGCCCTGCTCTGTCGACAGCAGGGTGTTGAAACCGACGCCGAGACTGCCTCTCGATTGGGCGCTCGCCACCGTGGAAAGCGGGAGGGCGGAGACCAGGGTGACCGCGGCGAGAAGAAAGCGTCGGAGCAGCGTGGTCATCGTGATAGTGTCGTGGTTGGAGCCGGAAATGCGGTTTCGTAAGTTCGCGCCGACCCTCGAAGCAGCTGTCGGCAGGCCGAAGATACGGGCTGCCGAGGACCGGTGAGATGCGATTCTGTGTGTGTATCAAGCAGGTGCCCGACCTCACGACCGCGGTTCAGACCGGGCGCATGGTGCTGAATGCGTATGACGCGTCGGCCGTCGAGGCAGCCCTCGTGCTGACCGAGGCAGGGGGCGGTTCGGTCGACCTGCTCCTGGTGGGACCCCGATCGGCGGGCGAGACCATCCGAAAGGCCCTGGCCATGGGAGGCGATCGCGCCACCCACGTGGTGGTGGAGGATCCCTCGGAACTGGATTCGTACGCCATCGCCGAGATCCTGGCCGCCGAGCTGGCAGGGGGCGCATACGACGTCATCGCCTGTGGAAAGCAGTCCCAGGACACGGATGCCGGACTGACCGGCTCGATGCTCGCCGAGCGTCTCGGTCTTCCGTATGCGAGCAACGCGGTCGCGCTGTCCGCGGAGGGGGATCGGCTCGTAGTGACGCGGCAGGGCGATTCCGGCCAGGAGATCATCGAGCTTCCCACGCCGTGCGTGGTGACGTGCTCCAATGACATGAACGATCCGCGGATCGCGTCCCTGAAGGGCATCATGGCCGCGAAACGCAAGGAAGTGGTCGAGCACGGTCCCTCCGGGCTTGCCGCCGCTCGTCCCCGGACGGTTGTGGAACGGCACGAACCGGTACCGGGCCGGCCGGCCGGACAGGTTTTTGAGGGGGATCCGGAAGAGCTGGTCGCCACCGTGGTGGACCGTCTCCGGAACGAGGCCCGCGTGATTTGAGAAGCATCGCCAGTCGACACACGGCATGAGCAGCATCCTGGTATACCTTTCGACAGGCGATGGCCGTGTCCGCCGCTCGTCTCTCGAGGTTCTTTCGCACGCGCGACGGCAGGCCGCGGAGTCGGGGCTGGCCGCAGACGCGCTCATCGTGGATACGGATCCCGGCGCCTACGTGGAGGCCGT
>JAHEEH010000439.1 GCA_024640835.1 Bacteroidota bacterium | reverse complement strand
CGGAGCCGCCGCGGGAGATCCGATCGCCGATCGAGTGCTCCAGATCGTCGCCGGCGTCACCGGCTATCCTCCGGACATGCTCGATCCCGAGCTGGACCTGGAAGCCGATCTCGGCATCGACACCGTCAAGCAGGCCGAGACCTTCGCCGCCGTGCGCGAGGCATTCGACATCCCCCGCGAGGACTCCCTGCAGCTTCGTGATTTTCCGACGCTGGCCCACGTGGTCCAGTTCGCCCGCGACCGGAGCGGTGTTCCTGCCGCCGCATCGCCTTCTCCGACGGTCCAAGAGCCATCCGCCCCGGCCGCTGAGCCTCCCGCGACTTCTGACGACGCGATCCTGGAAACGGTCGTCGGTATCGTGGCGCAGCAGACGGGCTATCCGACCGACATGCTCGACCCGGACCTCGACCTGGAGGCCGACCTCGGCGTGGACACGGTGAAGCAGGCCGAGATGTTCGCCGCCGTCCGGGCCCGGTACGGCATCGAGCGGGATGAATCCCTGGCGCTGAGGGACTTCCCGACGCTGGCCGACGTGGCCCGCTTCGTGCGGGAACGGTTGCCCTCCACCCCCGCCCCGCCGTCCGGCGGCGACGGGATCTCCAGGCCGGTGGAGGCTCCCCGGTACGCGGATACCGGGACGAGAGCCACACGACGTGTGCCCGTCGTCCGCGTCCTTCCGCCCGTCGAGCGCTACCGAAAGACCGCCACCGAGCTGGCGCGGGGCGACCGCGTCGTGATCATGGCCGACGCAGGAGGTATCGCGAAGACCCTGAAGGGCCGCCTGGAGAAACGCGGCGTCGAGGTCCTGTGGATGGAAGGTGCTCCCACGCGGGACGAGTTGGAGGCGACGCTCGGCACGTGGACCTCAGAGGGCTCCATCCGCGGAGTCTACTGGCTGCCCGCGCTCGACGCGGAGGAGGAACTCCGCAAGGCGGTGCCCGCCCACAGCATCGAGGCGCTGCGCGTCCGCGCCAAGCTGCTCCATTCGACTGCCAGAGCGCTCTACGAGCACCTGCTCGAAGGCTCGTTCTTCATCGGAGCGACCCGCCTCGATGGTCGCCACGGCTTCGGTGGTGGAGGCCTTGCCGCCCCGTTCGGCGGCGCGGTGACGGGCTTCCTGAAGGCTCTCGCCCGCGAACGCCCCGGGTGCCTCGTCAAGGCGGTCGATTTCGGGTCCGGCCTGAAGAAGACCTTCATCGCGGACCGCCTTCTCGACGAGACCCTGTCCGACCCTGCCAACGTGGAGGTAGGGTACGGCGATGACCGCCGGTTCGGCGTCGGCCTCGGTGTCCTGCCCCTGCAGACCGCTTCCGTCCCCGCAGGACTGCCCGAGAATCCCGTCTTCGTCGTGACAGGCGCTGCCGGGAGCATCGTCTCGGCCATCGTCACGGACCTCGCGGGTCGCTTCGGCGGCACGTTCCATCTGCTGGACCTGGCCGAGCAGCCGCGCAAGGACGATCCCGATCTCGACGCGTTCACGACCGATCCGGACGGCCTGCGCCGCACGATCTTCAACCGGCTCAAGGAGGCCGGCGACCGCGCCACACCGGCCCTCGTGGAGCGGCAGATGGCCGCCATCGAGCGACGTGTGGCGGCCCGCACGGCCATCCGGGCCGTCGAGGGCGCCGGCGGAACCGCCCGCTACGCCTCCGTGAACCTGCTGGACCAGGCCGCAGTTGCCCGCGCAACCGAAGACATCAGGCGGGAGCACGACCGCATCGACGTCGTGCTCCATGCGGCGGGCCTGGAGATCAGCCGAATGCTCCCGGACAAGGAGCCGGCCGAGTTCGACCTGGTCTTCGACGTCAAGACGACGGGGTACGTGAACCTGCTGTCCGGCCTCGGATCGGTCCCCATCGGGACGTCGGTCGTCTTCAGCTCCATCGCCGGGCGGTTCGGAAATGCGGGACAGACCGACTACAGCGCGGCAAACGACTTCCTGGCGAAGACGACGGCGTCGCTCGCACCGGAGACCCGGGGCATCACCATCGACTGGACGGCGTGGGCAGACATCGGAATGGCCTCACGCGGGTCGATTCCCACGATGATGGCCCGCGCGGGCATCGACATGCTTCCGCCCGCGCTCGGCATTCCCGTCGTCGGCGACGAGATCGCGTCCGGGACACATGGCGAGGTCGTGATCGCGGAGTCCCTGGGCCTCATGCTGGAACCCGCCCTGCCGGACGGAGGACTTTGTGCTCCCGATTCGGGGCCCATGCTGCAGAGCGTGCTCCGCGTTCATCCCGTCGACGGCTTCACCTTCGGTGCAGAGCTCGATCCAACGACCCAGCCGTTCCTGTTCGACCACCGTATCGACGGCACGGCGGTGCTGCCCGGCGTCATGGGGATCGAGGCCTTCGTGGAGGCCGCCCATTATCTCGTTCCCGGGCGGGTCGCGGCGTCCATCGAATCCGTCCAGTTCTCGGCGCCGTTCAAGTTCTACCGGGACGCCCCGAGAACCGTGGAGGTGCAGGCGCAGACCCTGGCGGACGGAGACGACGTCCTGGTCCACTGCCGACTCGTAGGGCGCCGAAAGGTCGCCTCGCAGGACGAGCCAATCGAAAAGATCCATTTCGCCGG
>JAHEEH010000047.1 GCA_024640835.1 Bacteroidota bacterium | reverse complement strand
GTCCCATCGGGAAGTGGCGTCGGCACGTAGGCGGCCTCCCCGTCTGCCCACGCGAACGAGATCCCGACGAGCGAGGCCCACAGGGCGTCGACCGAGGTCGTCTCCGTGTCCACCGAGAGCAGATCGACCTTCGCCAACCGGGCTGCCAGCTCCCGGACTCCGGCCTCCGATCGAATCGTCTCGTACCGGACCGCGTCGGGATCGTGCCTCGAGAGGTCCTCGTCGCCCGCGACCGCTTCCCCTGCGTCGTCCCACACCGAACCGAACAGGTCCCCCTGCCCGCCCGTCTCTTCGGGCACGGCGCCCAGGAGGCGGATCGCACGGTCCGCCAGGGTATTGAATTCGAGATCCGCGAAGATGTGGCGCAACCGGGCGAGATCCGCGCGCGACCTCCGGAAGTCGTGCCAGTCGAGAGGCACGTCCAGGTCCGTTCGGATCGTAACGAGCAGCTTGCTGAGTCGGGCCGCATCCGCATGCTCCAGCATGCCCTCGCGTGCCCGCTTTCCCGACAGCTCGGCGGCGTGCTCGATGAGGTTCTCCACAGAGCCATAGTCCCGAATGAGCTGTGCCGCCGTCTTCTCCCCGATTCCGGGCACGCCCGGCACGTTGTCGCTGGAGTCTCCCATCAGCGCCAGGATGTCGATGAACCGGATCGGATCCACGCCGAATCGCTCCCGGAAGGACGCTTCCGAGACCGGATCGAAGCTGTCTCCCCGGTAGGCCGGTCGAAACATCGAGATGCGCTCCGAGAGCAGCTGCTGGAAGTCCTTGTCCGGTGACACGATGACCACGTTCGCGCCGTCGGCTTCTGCCCGGCGGGCGAGCGTTCCGATCACGTCGTCCGCCTCCACTCCCTCCTGCTCCACGACGGGGATATCCATCGCCCGCACCATGTCCTTGATCACGGGCAGGTTGGCCACCAGCTCCTCGGGGGGCGGATCCCGGTGCGCCTTGTACTCCGCATAGAGCTCGTCCCGGAACGTCCCGCCTTCCCCCAGCACGTCGAATACGACCGCCACGTGCTCCAGACCATGATCCTCGATCAGCTTGAGCAGGGCACCGGTGAATCCGTACGCCGCCGACGTGTCACGCCCCTTGGAGTTGATCAGAGGCCGGCTGATGAAGGCGAAGTGCGCGCGATAGGCGAGTGCCATCGCGTCGAGGAGATACAGGGTGTCGTCGCGTCGAGAGCCCATGAACGGCGTATATGATGCTCCCGCAAGCTATGAATCCCCGGACCCGGTCGCACCCCGTGCGCGCATCGGAACCAAGCAGACGGTGACCGCTACAACGCGCCGTCCCGCAACGCAGCGATCAGTTACGTGTCCGACTCGAGTGACCTCCCCGTCCTTCACGCACCGCGGTCCGTCCTCGTCACAGGTGGAGCGGGTTTCATCGGGAGCAACTTCCTTCGCTACGCCGTGCCCCGCATGACGGAGGCCCGGTTCGTGAACCTGGACCTGGTGACTTACGCGGGTCGTCCCGAAAACACGGCTCACCTGGCGGAGACCGGTCGCTACTCCTTTGTCCGGGGGGATATCGCGGATCCGGATCTTGTCAGGGCGCTGTTCGACCAGCACGGCTTCACCACCGTCGTGCACTTCGCGGCAGAAAGCCACGTGGATCGGTCCATCATGGATCCGATGGAATTCGTCCGGACCAACGTGCTGGGCACGACCGTGCTCCTGGACTCGGCCCGGAAGGCATGGCGTCGCGATGACGGCTCTTTCGGAGACGTCCGCTTCCATCACGTGTCCACCGACGAGGTGTTCGGTGCGCTCGGGCCGGAGGGGCTGTTCCGTGCCTCGACCCCCTACGATCCCCGCTCTCCGTATGCGGCGTCGAAGGCGGGAAGCGACCACCTGGTCCGCGCCTACGCACATACCTACGGGCTTCCCGTGGTGTTGTCGAACTCCTCGAACAACTACGGACCGTTCCAATTCCCGGAGAAACTGATCCCCCTCGTCATCCGGAATATCCTGCGGCGTGACCCCGTACCGGTGTATGGAAAAGGGCTCAACGTGCGGGACTGGCTGTTCGTGGAGGACCACTGTTCCGCCATCGAGAGAATCCTGACGCGGGCCGCCGATCGTGCTACGTATCTCGTCAGCGGAGGCGAGGAAAGAACGAATATCGAGCTGGTCCACACCCTGATCGAGCTGGTCGACGCGGAACTCGACCGATCGCCCGGAGCATCCCGGGACCTCATCCAGTTCGTGACGGACCGGCCCGGACACGACTTCCGGTACGCGCTCGACGGATCGCCGCTCTCGAATGATCTCGGATGGCGTCCGTCGCGGGACCTGAAGCAGGGACTTCGTGACACCGTTGCATGGTACCTCGAGCACAGGGAGTGGCTCGAGAAGGCGGACGACGACCGGTTCCGTTCGTACTATCAACGGCAGTATCAGGGCCGCTGAGCCGCAGGCCGACCCATTCGACCAATCGATTCCACAGCATGAAGGGCATAGTCCTCGCGGGCGGAACCGGCAGTCGCCTGTTCCCGCTGACCAAGGTGACCAACAAGCACCTTCTGCCTGTCGGGCGATACCCGATGATATACCACCCGCTCATGCGCATGCTCAGGGCGGGCGTACGGCAGGTGGCGATCGTCACGAGCCCGGAACACATGGGCGACGTCGTCAACCTGCTGGGGAGCGGTCGTGCGCTGGGGCTCGATCTCACCTACCGCGTCCAGGACGAGCCCGGCGGTATTGCCCAGGCCATCGGGCTGTGCGAGAACTTCGTGGGCGAAGGCCCGGTGCTCGTCATTCTCGGGGACAACGTGCTGGAGGACGACCTGACGAACCACGTCGATGCGTTCGGTGATCAGATCCGGAAGTACGGCGAGGGCGCCCGGGTCCTGCTGAAGGAGGTGCCCGACCCCGAGCGGTATGGGGTCCCGCGAATCGAAGAGGGTCGCATCGTCGAGGTCATCGAAAAGCCGTCCGATCCCCCGAGCTCGTATTCCGTCACCGGCATCTACTTCTACGATCGGCAGGTCTTCGAAGCGATTCGGAATCTCTCCCCGTCGCGCAGGGGCGAATACGAGGTCTCGGACCTCTCGAACTGGTACGCGTCGCGCGGGACGCTCACCCACGGAACGCTCGCGGGCTGGTGGGGTGATGCCGGAACGCTGGAGGGATGGCACGAGGCCAATCGACTGGCGGCCGATCTCGTGTATCCCGAGGCGGAGTCTGCGTCGTGACCTGGACGGACGACATCATACCGGACTGCGTCGTCACCGAGATTCGGCGATTCCACGACGATCGCGGCTGGCTGTTGGAGATCTTCCGGGATGACGAGCGTCCGGGAGGCCTGGTGCCGGCCATGTCCTACGTTTCCCTGACACGACGGGGCGTGGTCCGCGGTCCCCATGCCCACCGCGACCAGTCCGACCTCTTCGCCTTCTTCGACGGGCGTTTCCGACTGTACCTCTGGGACGCCCGCTACGATTCCCCGACGCATGGTATCCGGCAGATCCTCGAACTGGGCCGGGACCGGCCGGCCACGGTGATGGTTCCGCCCGGGGTCGTACACGGATACCGAAACGTGGGCGAGGCCGACGCGCTCATCGTGAATTGTCCCGACCGGTTGTATGCCGGCCGCGGGCGAGGCGAGCCGGTGGACGAGATCCGGTACGAGGACGACCCGGAATCCCCGTACGTCATCGAGCAGTGACCCTGGTCCTGTTCGATATCGACGGAACACTCGTCGACGCTCACGGCCTGGGCCGACGGACCATCGAAAGTGCTCTCGGAGAGGTTGCCGGACGGCCGGTGCCGTCCGCCCGGGTTCCGTTCGCTGGACGGACCGATCCGGCCATCGCCGCTGAAATGCTTCGCCAGGCAGGCTTCAGCGGAGAACGCCACGCGGAAATGCTCTCCCGAGGGCTGGCACATTACACGGCGCTCATGATGGCCCACGACGGCCCCGTGGACCTTCTTCCGGGCGTCGAATCCGTTCTCAACCGCCTGGAGGCCTCGGATGGAGTGGCGCTGGGCCTTCTCACGGGCAATCTGGAGGTCACGGCATACGCCAAGTTGCGCATGGCCGGGATCGCACGGTTTTTCGGATTCGGTGCGTTCGGGAGCGACAATCCCGACCGGTATGGCCTTCCCGAGGTCGCCCTCGGGAGGGCACGCTCGGTCCTCGGAGCGCATGTCGATCCTGCTTCCTGTGTCGTCGTGGGCGACACCATCCACGACGTGGGCTGCGGTCGTGGAGCGGGAATGAGGACGGTAGCGGTCTGTACAGGCCCCGTGCCGCGGGAAGACCTGGTGGCGGCCGGTGCCGACCTGCTCCTGGAGGATCTGGCGGACGCGCAACCGCTGTACCGCTTTCTCAACTTGTAGCGATTGACCCCGGGTACCGCCGGACCGCTGTCTCAACCCGTGGCAAACGGCCTCAGGGTCCGCTCGATCGCCCCGGCATACGCATCGCCGAAGTGGTTGAGATGGTTGATGAGGTGGTAGAGCTGATAGATCGGCTCACGATCCTCCCAGCCGGGGTCGCGAGGCCACGCTTCGTCATAGGCCGCGTAGAGACGATCCCCGAAGCCGTCGAAGAGCCGCGTCATGGCCAGGTCCGCCTCCCGGTCACCTGCATGGACGGCCGGATCCACGAGGACGGCGCGCCCGTCCGTCGAGGCCAGTACGTTTCCGCTCCACAGATCCCCGTGCAGCGTCGAGGCGACCGGATGCGTCGGAAGCCGCTCCTCCAGGGACCTGCAAAGGGCTTCGAACGGCCGGTCCCAGGCCGTCTTCCAGGTCCCCCTGAGCCTCGCCTCCCTGACCTGGGGCTCCAGGCGCCGTGACCGATAGAACTCGGGCCAGTCGGCAGCCGGTCCGTTCTCCTGGGGCAGCCGGCCGATGAAATTGTCGATGCCGTGACCGTACCGATCCCCGCACACGGCGTGCATGGCCGCGAGACCGGACCCCAGGGTCTCCAGCAATCCAGGAGTCCAGACGCCCGCCTCGATCCATTCCAGGACCAGCAGCGCCGGTTGGTCCCCTTCCTCCCCTGCATGCCCGAGGACGTGCGGCACCTGGAGACCGCCCCCGGTGGCCGCCTCCAGGGTCCCCAGTCCATCCACTTCGGCGGCGAGCGACTCCGCCACCGTCCCGCGCCCCCATTTCAGGAAGAACGTGCCCCGGTCACAATCCACTCGCGTTGCGCCGGCTACGCATCCCCCGCCAACGGGCCTCACCTCGCGAACCGGACTTCCGGTCAATCGGGCGATCCGTTCCGGCTCTGCGAACATGACCTCACGACACGGTCAGTCCGTAATGGGCCACGAGGGAGCCGAGCAATGCTCGCGCCGTGCGCTCCACCATGCGATAGACCGTCTCGAATCCCTCCGGCCCGCCGTAGTACGGATCGGGCACCTGCAGATCGCCAGGCTCGGGATCGAATTCCCGGAACAGTCGGACATGCGACGAACGCTCCCCCATGACGTCCAGGTACAGGATGTCGTGGAGGTTGTCACGGTCCATGGCCAGGATCAGGTCGTACTTCTCCAGGTCCTCGGTCATGAACTGCCGCGCCTGTCCGTCGAGCGCCACACCGTGGAGCCGCGCGGTCTGGCTCGTCCGCGGATCCGGCGCTTCCCCCGTGTGCCAGCTGCCGGTACCGGCCGAATCGATTTCGAACCGGTCGTCGAGCCCCGCCTCCTTCACCACGTGACGAAACACCCCCTCGGCGAGCGGGCTCCGGCAGATGTTGCCCAGACACACGAAAAGTACCCGGATCGGACGGTCCATGGGGTCAATCCGCCTCGTTCGGCGAGAAGCGCAGGGTGCGAGCCGACAACGACCGGTTCAGCAGCAGGAGGATGCCGATGAGGGCGCCCCACTGGACCAGGCACGTCATCACGCTGTAGGGATCCAGTGGATCGTACCACGTGTCGGGAGCATAAACGGTGGCCGCCTGGAAGAGCCACCAGGCGAGAAGGACGACGGCCATCAGGGGAACGGCCCGACCGATGAGGACCTCCCAGCTCCGACCGGACTTCCAGTCTCCCTCGGTCGCGTCGACGATCTCCGTCCGGAAACGGCTGAGTCCGTACCGGAGAACGGCGAACGCGACGAACGCGCCGGAAATCATGAGCGCCACGCCCCAGACGAAGTCCTGGTTGCCCAGGAATTCCAGGTTCACCGCCGACGGGATGCCCATGACGAAACCGATGGCGCAGACGGCTCCGACCGCCTGCGAGCGCCGCACACCCGCATCGACCACGGCGCGCGTCGCGAGCTCGATCATCGAAATGAGCGAAGAGAACGCGGCGAACGACAGACCGAGGAAGAACAGGACGGAGACCGTCGATCCGAAACCCATCCGGGCAAAGAGCTGTGGCATCCATATGAACGTCAATCCCGTACTGGCGGGGCCACTATCCTGCATCCTGGCGAGGACGTCGGCCTGGCTCATGTCGGCGCCCAGGACAGCGAAGACGGTCCCGAAGATGACCACGGCGGCCAGCAGGGACACGGTGTTGTTGCCGATCCCGGTGATGAAGGCGTTCTTCACGACGCCATGCCGTGCCTGCATGTACGCCCCGTACGTGAGAATCAGGCCCCACCCCGCTCCCGTGTCCCAGGCGTTCTGGGTCAGGGCCTCGAGCCAGACCCTGGGGTGGGCGAGTGTCTCCCATGAGGGGGTGAACAGGAAGCGGATCCCGTCGAACGCGCCATCCAGCGTCAGGGCCCGGCCCACGGCGATGAGCACGATGACCAGAAGGGCGGGAATCAGCACCTTGTTGACGCGCTCGATGGAACGAATGCCCTTCCACACGGCGAGGGCTCCGAGACCCATCGCCAGCGCGTGGAAGGCTACCGGCCACCCCCCGCTACGACGGAATAGTAGAACATGATAGCGGTCGCCACGACCCCGACGAAGCCCCCCATCCACGCGAAGCGGGCGCCGGCAACCCGCGCGAAGGTGCCCACGACTCCCATCCGCCCCTTGCGACCCAGGGCGTACTCGGCGATGATCAGCGGCACGCTCCACGTGAACAGGAACAGAAGCCATACGAGCAGGAACGCGCCGGCGCCATCCTCGCCTGCGTTCTGGGCGGCGATGCGCGGAAACCTCCAGATGTTTCCCGTGCCGACCGCGATGCCAAGCACGCTGAGAAGCATGCCCAGACGGGACGAGAAGCGGGGCTGATCTGCCTGGGTCATGATGCCTGGCTCAAGGTGACGGAGAAGGGACCAGAGTGGATCGAACGGCAAAGACGTCGGGCGAGGACGGCGTGGGAAGGTCGTTCAGACGGAAAGCCAGGTAGTCGTCGACGTAGGAGTCGTATCGGCGACTGAACGGATTGCCCGATGGGCCACCGGCGAAAATGCCCTTTCCAGCCGTGCGAACGCCGGAAAAATCGAGGACCACACGCCAGCTGGCGCTGAACGTCACGGTCCGACCCGCCCCCGGGGAAAGCGTGGCATCGAGCCCGGGAAACGGCATCGGTCCGCGCCACAGGCTCGCCAGGGCGGGCGTCTGCGACACGTGCCGCAGAAGCAGTCGATGATGGAGGCCCCATGTCCATGCGGCCGGGTCCCTCCCGTACGTGGCGACGATCGAGTCCGCCGCCAGTTCGAGCGCCTCCGCCAGGACGTCGGACGCCGTCTCGACGAGATCCGTCTGGACCCG
The DNA here is from genome assembly GCA_024640835.1 of Bacteroidota bacterium. Taxonomy (GTDB): domain Bacteria; phylum Bacteroidota; class Rhodothermia; order Rhodothermales; family UBA10348; genus JAHEEH01. The sequence goes on along the minus strand of JAHEEH010000047.1, from coordinate 1,427 downwards.
ATCAAGCCAGGGCCCGTCGATCCGTCCCGAGAGAAGTCGATACAGGGATCCGTCGGTGGGTCTTCGAAGCTGCCCGAATTCGGGCTCGTCCCAGACGATATCCCCCAGAACACCCAGGAAGACATCCAGGACAAGGGGCTCGGGACGATCGACTCCGGCATCGCCGGACCACGCGGAGAGCATCTTCCTGACGCTGTCGGCCTGACCGGAAAGCCCTTGCGCCAGGTCCAGCAGGGGCACGAACCAGTCCCGCTGCACGGCATGGACGTCTGCCTGGTACGAGGCGACCGAGGCGGGATCGTGACGCTCACGGGCCGAAAGAAGTGTGTCGATCCGGATGGAGCGATACGTGGACTCCCAGTCCCGACCCATGTACCAGGGATACGATCCGTCGGTCGGCTGCTGGTTCGTGGAAGTCAGGTACCCGCGTGCCGGATTGACCACGTGAGGCAGATCGTCGAAAGGCACCCGGCCGATCCACTCCGAGCCTGGCGATGAACCGTCCCGGTATCCGGCCCCTCCGCCGTCGGCACGGATCGGAAGATGCCCTGTCGACCGTATGGCGATTGTCCCCTCCCTGTCGGCCACGAGAATGTTCTGCATCGGCGCGTCCCATAGCCGCGTCGCACGCTGGAATTCCTCGACGGTCCGGGACCGGTTCATCGCGAAGAGCGCGTCGAATGTCCGCACCGTGTCATGTCCTACCCATCGAATCGCCAGGTCGAGTCCGCCGCGACGGATAACGGGGCCCCAGTGCGTCCACCGCACGGTGTCGATGATCGCCTCGCCACCGCGAACTACGAGCGTGTCGACTTCGAAACGGACTGCACGCCACACCCCGTCATACCGATAGCGCTCCCCCGTCTCGTCCAGCTCGAGAACGAGGTGGTCTATCTGGTCGGCACCTGTGTTCGTGAAGGCCCAGCCCAAGGACGGATTGAAAGCCTCTATCGGAAGCGGGACGCCCGGAACAGTGACCCCATACGAGTCCATCGTGGGCGTCACCACGTGGAGCTCGTACCAGATCGATGGCAGCCAGAGCGAGAGATGCATGTCACCCGCCAGGATCGGCGATCCCGTGGTCGAACGCCCCGGACCCACTGCCCAGTTGTTCGATCCCTTCCCCTCGACGAATCCCTCCGCCAGTTCCATGAACGGCATGGAGTCTTCCGGGGCCCGCATCGCACGAACCACGGAGACTCCGTCGATCGCCGGCGCCTGCCGCCGCGTCCAGTGCGCCTCCTCGGGCGGCACAATGGGACGACTGAGCGGATCGTCTGCCGGGTAGAGGATGTCGGCAAATCCCGGTCCCAGGAGTGAATCCACCGCGCCTACGTCGAGCCGTGGTCGCGAGCGCCAGGACAGGTCGTACATCAGGTTCCATCCGACGAGTCCCGGATCCAGGGCCGAGAACGAGTCCGGCCGGT
>JAHEEH010000438.1 GCA_024640835.1 Bacteroidota bacterium | reverse complement strand
CGTTGTCAGCGGCCGCCCAGGACGGGGATGATTCGGCGGAGTCGGTGGTCCGTGCCCTCTACGGCCTGGTGACGTTCGGGCCCGATGCGACGCCCGATTGGGACGCGGTACGGGAGCTCTTCCTGCCCGAAGCCGTCGTCATCCTGCGCACGGGGCGTGATGCCACGACGGTCTTCGACGTGGACGGCTTCATCGCCGACTTCGTCGGGTTTGCGGCCTCGCCCGCGGTCGTGGAATCCGGGTTCGAGGAGCGGATCGTCGCGCTTCATGCCACGGAGTACGGCACACTGGCCCACGTCTGGGTATTGTACGAGGCCCACATACCGGGAAGCAACCGGCCACCGCAGCAGGGAGTGGACAGTTTCCAGCTGGCCCGGCGGGACGGCGCCTGGCGCATCGTGTCCATCGTGAACGAACTGGTGGTGGCGGCCGGCGCACCGCCGGCCGTGCTGGTCCCGGAAGAGCGGTAGGCGGTCGTCGAGGGGAGGCGGGTATCCAGGAGTGTATCCGTGGACCGCGGCCACGCCGTCGAACCCCGTAATCGTCAGCGGAGTGGCGGTCGTATGTTCCTGCCGGTTGCCACCCGACATCAACTGGAGCCCCGCCCCATCATGCCGGACGAGAGAACACGACAGCGGGCGCGATTGGCGCAGAGCGAGACCGCAGCGGTCTACGACCGCATCGCCCCCGTCTACGATGTGTGGGGGCTGCTGACGGAGTCGAAGGCCCGCGACCTGGCGCTCCGGTGGGCCGACATCCGCCCCGGCGAGCACGTCCTCGAAGTGGCCGTCGGCACCGGGCTCGCGTTCGAGCGCCTGGTGCGGTCCAATCCGGACGGCCGCACCGTGGGCATCGACCTCTCCCCGGGTATGCTGGAGAAGGCCCGGAGCCGCCTTCAGCGTGCAGGGCTCGACCGCTTCGACCTGTCGGTCGGCACCGCCGAGGCCATCGACGAGCCGGACGAGGCCTTCGACCTGCTGTTGAACGCGTACCTGTTCGACCTCCTGGACGAACCCGCATGGAGCGGCATCCTCGGCGAGTTCATGAGGGTGCTCAAGCCGGGCGGACGCCTGGTGATGGTCAACATGACCCTCGGCGAACGGTCCGGAAGCGGGCTCTACGAGCGCGTCTACCGGCTGTGGCCGGCCCTCATGGGCGGGTGCCGCGGCGTCCGCCTGTCCGGGGCGCTGGAAGAGAGCGGATTCTCCGTCGAGCGGAGGACGTACCTCCAGCAGATGCTCTTCCCGTCCGAGGTGATCCTTGCGAGGAAGGGCGGCGGGTGACCAGGGGCGCCCTAGCTGTCGAGGCCGGTGACCCTTCGGGCACGAATCCCCTGCCCCCCCGGAATCGCCGGTCCTATCGCAGAAGGAGCATCTGCTTCGTCTCCACGAGCCTTCCGGATTGGAGGCGGTAGAAATAGACGCCGGACGGAAGGCGGGAGGCGTCGAACGAGGCCTCGTGCGTCCCCGGCTGCCGAGCTCCGGAGTCGATGACGGAGATCTCGCGACCGAGTACGTCCACGACGGATAGCCTCACGTCTGCGGCCTGGGATAGGGTGTACGAAATGATGGTTGTCCGGCTGAACGGGTTGGGGTAATTCTGGCCCAGGGTAATGGGCCGGAGAGAAGCCATCTCTCCCGGCATGCTCTCCGAGCCCAGGGCGACGTTCCGCACGGAGAGCGAGTCCTCGTAGACGCCGTCTCGGTCGCCATCGATCCGGATAACCACCGGTCTTGACAGGTCCCCCCAGTCGGGTACGATTCGGTGCACCGATCCTGCCGGCAACGCGATGCCGCCATGTACGAAGGTCTGTGCTGTTGCCGGTCCTTCCCGGCGTATTTCAAGATCGTACGCTGTTGCCAGGCGGCCGCCCTCCACGACCAATTGATCGCCGAGTGTGTGAGTCACGGCAACGGAGTCCCCGTCGTGCACCACAATGGAACCGAGCCGAAACACTCGATCGTGATCGTCCCGTTCAGATACAGTGAACACCCTGTACTTCTTCGCCGCCTCATCCTGGTTCGATATGCGTACGCCATCGCCCAGGCCGAGTCTATCGACCTGTCCCTGCCCGGCGTCGCGTCTGAACACCGCGTAGGACACCGATTCCGAATCGTAGCCCACGTACGAACCGGAGTCCGACAGTCCGGAAAGAGCAATCTCGTAATCGTCGGCGGCCAGCACGTAGGACCGCGGCGTTGACGGGTAGCCCGTTGGAGTCAGTCGCACGACGGCGTCAGTCAGCGTGTTGAACCACATCCCATCAGCGAAACCGGCGTCGCCCCCGCTCGAGGCTATGAGCACTTCGGCACCGGAAACAGGAAAGACTTCGACCCAGCCCTGCACCGATCGGGAAGACCTGCGGATGTCCTGGCCGGCCTTCTGTGCAAACGGCCCGTAGTACGGATATGCCGCGCTGCTGTAGTAGTCCACCACCGGATCCATGATTTGAAAATGGAATCGGGATGCGTCTGCCCGATAGGTCTCGTATTCCCAGGTATTGGCGGTCGAATCGACCAACCCGACGCTCTCCACGCCGGGGTGATTCGGATCGTACAGCCCGAGCCCCCAGACACTCGGGTAC
>JAHEEH010000437.1 GCA_024640835.1 Bacteroidota bacterium | reverse complement strand
ATGACCTCCATGTCGCTCTTTCCCTTCGGATCGAAATCAGATCCGCCCTTGCCCCCTCCCATGGGGAGCGTCGTGAGGCTGTTCTTGAGGATCTGCTCGAAGGCCAGGAACTTCAGGATGCCCAGGTTCACCGACGGGTGAAACCGCAGGCCGCCCTTGTACGGTCCGATCGCCCCGTTGAACTGGATGCGGTACCCCTTGTTGACCTGCATCCGCCCCTCGTCGTCCACCCACGTCACCCGGAACAGTACGACGCGGTCGGGCTCGGTCATCCTCTCGAGGATCTTCGCCTCCCGGTATTCGGGGTGCGCCTCCAAAAAAGGCCACAGCTTGTCGACCACTTCCCGGACCGCCTGGTGGAACTCGGCCTCACCAGGGTTTCGGCGCTCCAGATCAGCCATGAAGGTGTCGGCGTCGCGTGTCATTGACTGCATTGCATGTCCTCCTTGTTCGAATCGGATCTATGTGTGTTGGCGTCCTTCCATCCCGGTCACGACCGTGCTCATGCGACCTCCTCACCATGCCCTGACAGCAGGTACAGCACGGCCATGCGGACGGCGACCCCGTTCGTCACCTGGTTCAGAATGATTGCCCGCTCGTGATCCACCACCTCGGATTCGAGTTCCACGCCCCGATTCACGGGACCGGGGTGCATCACCAGGAGATCCGGGTGTCGTTCCAGGTGCTCCGTTCGGATCCCAAACGTCTCGTGATACTCCCGGAGGCTCGGGAACAGGGTCTTCCCCTGCCTTTCGAGCTGGATGCGCAGCGCGATCGCCACGTCGCAGCCCTCCAGCGCCTCGTCGAGTCTGGATACCGTTCGAACCCGTCCACCGTCAGAGAGCCTCTCGATCCCGGGGGGAATCAGGGTCGGAGGGCTGCACAGGGTCACGTTCGCTCCGAGTCGGGTCAGACCGTACAGGTCCGACCGGACGACGCGCGAATGCGTGATGTCTCCGATGATCGAAACGTTGAGACCCTGGAGTGTCTCGAATCGATCCGAAATGGTCAGCAGGTCCAGGAGACCCTGCGTGGGGTGCTCGTGCGCACCATCGCCCGCGTTGATGACCACGGCGTCCACGCACTGCGTCAGGAACTGCGGCGCGCCGGGCGACGAATGCCGGATCACGACCATGTCGATTCGCATCGCCTCGATATTCTGCGCCGTGTCCTTGAGCGTCTCGCCCTTGGTCACGGACGAAATCGCGGCCGAGAAATTGACCGTATCCGCCGAAAGCCGCTTCTCCGCAAGCTCGAACGAGATTCGCGTACGGGTCGAAGGTTCGAAGAAGAGGTTGACGACCGTGACGCCCCGCAGGGTGGGAACGCGCCTGATCGGACGGTCGAGAACGTCGCGGAACTGTCGCGCCGTGTCCAGCACGAGCCGGATCTCATCGGCCGACCAGGTCCTCAGACCCAGAAGGTGACGATGATGCAGGCGGGACCCCGATTCGGTCGGGGTGGAGGCGTCGGATGCGATCCTGGATTCGTCCACGGGTTAACGTGCTCTCGGGGTGGTCACCAGCCAGACTCCTTCACGGTCATCCTCTTCGTGCAGCCGAACGCGCACCTCCTCGCCCGGAAGGGTGGGCACGTGCCGACCCACGACGTCGGCCCGGATCGGCAATTCCCGGAGGCCGCGATCGACCACGACGAGGAAGTGGACCGAAGCGGGTCGCCCGAGATCCATCAGGGCGTCCAGCGCGGCGCGTGCCGTACGGCCGGTGTACAGCACGTCGTCGACCAGGAAGAGGTGGCGCTCTGAAACGTCGAACGGCACGTGCGTCTCGCGTACCGCCGGCTGCTTGAGACGCAGCCGAAAGTCGTCGCGATACATGGTGGCATCCAGAACGCCGACCGGACACAGCACGCCATCCAGCCCCTGCATCTTCCGCTGTAGACGGCGTGCGAGATGAACACCCCTCGACTGCATGCCGACCAGGCCCATGGACCTCGAGGGATCCGCGCCGGGAGCAGCGGACTCGAGTATCCGGCACGCCATACGATCGAGCGTACGATCCAGGTCGCGCTCGTCCATGAGCTGTGCCTTGACGACGTCCTGCGGCTCCATGCGGGCAAGGTAAGCAACCGGAAACATGAGGAGCAGCCTTTCATCCGTATTCACACGGCGCGCATTGACGCTCGTCCCGGGGCGGAACTCACCGGCCCGATCCCGTACAAAGCCGGCCACCCGCCCATGACCATGAACACCCAGGACGCCGTAGTCCGGTATCTCGACCCGACGGTCGTTTCCCAGCTTCGAAACATGGAGCTGCGGGCACGCCTGATCGTCGAGGGATTCATCACCGGGCTCCACAAGAGCCCGTACCATGGGTTCTCCGTCGAGTTCGCGGAGCATCGCCCGTACAATCCGGGCGACGAGCTTCGCCACGTGGACTGGAAGGTCTATGCAAAGACGGACCGCCATTACGTGAAGCAGTACGAGGAGGAGACGAACCTCCGGCACTATGTCGTGCTGGACACCTCGTTCTCCATGCGATACCGGGGCGCTGCAGCGCTCTCCAAGCTCGAGTACGGGACCTATCTCACGGCCGCGCTGCACTTCCTCATGATCCGCCAACGCGAC
>JAHEEH010000436.1 GCA_024640835.1 Bacteroidota bacterium | reverse complement strand
TCAACGTGGCGCCCCCGGAGGCCTCGTCGGCCGTCAGGTCGAGGGTCGTCCGGAACCATACCATCCCCGTAAAGCCCTGCAGGCCGTCCCATGCATTCCAGTCGCCCAGGCCGTCCGGGGCCGCGGGCCACTCCACGCCGGAATCCGGCTGCCAGGGAGAATCTGCCGACCCGGTTCCGGGCTGCTCGAGCCACCAGGCCTGCCAGATGCGCCCGAAGGCTTCCTGGGCAGCGCGTTCGTCCTCCAGGTAGAGTTGAAGCACGTCCAGCGCCTCGTCATACCCTCCCGCAGTCCGGAGCGCAGCGGCATCCATCCACGGACGGATGCTCGATCCACCCCACGCGGCCGTAATGAGGCCCACCGGCACGTCCTCGAGCGGACCGCTGCGAAGCTCGCGCGCGAAATAGTAGCACGTGCCGGACCAGCCCGGCACGCTTTCAGGTGAGGCCACCTCCCAGGTCACTCCCTCCGGAAGCTCCTCCCCTGGCGCCGGTCGCGATACGTTCGGCACCGTGAGCATCCGAATCCCTGAATCCGTGGCTCTCAAAGCCTCGAAGCCACCGAAACGGGTCCGACTGACGGGAAGCACCATGTTCGACTGACCCGAGCACAGGAAGACGTCTCCGACCATCACATCCTCGACGGCCTGCTCCGATCCGTCCGACGACCGGGCCATCAGCACCATCGGGCCGCCGGCCTCCCGGGCAGGAAACTCCGCCTCCCAGTGCCCGCCGTCATCCGCACGGGCCTCGGCCGACGACGCGCCGAGGGTCACGGTGACAAGCGAGCCGGGCGAGGTGACCCCCCAGACTGCCACGGGCGTTCCGCGCTGTACCACGGCATGGTCCGTGAATACGCGCGCCAGGAGACGGGTGGAATCCTGCGCCCGGAGGACGTCGGATCCACCCACCATGAGGCTGGCCGTCAGGCCCGCCAATCCTGCGGCCCTGATGCAGACAGACTTCAGTGACATCGGCGATCCCGTGGGAAACCAGGTTTCCCGCAACATACCGAATCGGCAGCGTCCGACAAGGGTGGGTCGACTCCTGCCACACCTTCATTCCGGTGCGGCGGGCGCCTGCGTCGCCCTCCGGGCAGATCATCGCCCGACCTCCGGCGCCAGCCCGGGAAGCGATCAGCGCGACAGTACCACGCTTCTCACTTCGGACTTCCCGTCGCCCTCGATCCGGAGCCAGTACATTCCGCCGGGCAACCCGTCGGTCGACCACGAAAGACGCTCCACACCGCCCGGCACGACCCTGTCGGCGATCGTGGTTACGCGCCGACCGAGGAGATCGAATGCCTCGATGCGGATCCGTGACGGCGGGCCGGTCGTCACGCTGATCGTGACGTCACCTGCGGACGGAGTCGGATACACCTCGAGTTCGAACGTTCGGACGGGCTGCCCGGCCGGCTCCACGGCCGTCGAAGGAGCGTAGAGATAGAGCGAGCGCCCCGCCAGGCTCCATTCGTTCGCCTGGGCATCCCAGCCGTGGAACGTAACCTGCACCAGGTCTCCGTCCCCGTCGTACTCGTAGTACTCCCGACCCTGAGGCGTCCAGTCACCGCCGTACCACTCGAACCAGGCGTACTCTATCAGCCTCCCCGAATTGTCATGGGCCCGGTTCTCTCGCGTCATGTTCAGCCAGACGCCCGCGCCCTCCACCCAGTCCTGCGAGACGATTTCCACCACCCGTCCGAACTCGTCGACGGTCTCCACGTTGCGCAGGTAGTCCCGCCAGCCCACCCCGACCTCAAGGGTCTGGTACACGGTGGTCGCGGCGCCATCGGTGCCGTACGAGGTGACCCGCTGACTGCCGACAAGCCAGATTTCGGACGCAGGCTCCCACGTTTCGGGACGGTACAGCACTTCGCGCGCCTCTCCGTCGTAGGTGTAGCTGCCGCGTGCGGTCGGCCGCCACGCGCTGCCGTCGTAACTCTCCTCCAGGTACTCCAGGATCAGGCCTGCAGCGCCGTTCGTCTGCGCTCGTCGAGCCACGGGCACCCACTGCCCCCCGTCCCGGATTTCCAGCACGTATCCGGCATCGAATCCGTTCCCGTCGTAGGAAAGCTGCTGGCGCAGCTGCGGTATCCAGCTGCCTCCTCCCCAGTAGCTTATCACGTACTCGATGGCTCGGTCCATCTCGTCGTAGGAGCTGCCGGCGAGTTGGAACGGCACCCATTCGAAGCCGTCCCAATCCTCGGCGACGGTTTCGACCGCACGCCCGAGTCCGTCGAGCGTGTACCTGGTTCGCGTGACATCGATCCAGCCAGTTTCCCACGACTGGACGAGATGCTCGATCAGCGGCTTGGCGGAAAGCGGGCCCTTCACCGCCTGCAGCCCGGCAGATGCCGCCTGGACCGGGGCAATCCCCTGACCGCGAACCATGCCGGACGGCACAAGGGCGAGAACGAGACACACCACCGAAAACCGGGGGACGTAGCTACGCATATTGCCGACTCCTTGCTGGATTGAGCCGACCCCACCCCAAGCGCCCACACCACGCCGGCCTGGACAAATCGTGCGTAATGGTATTCCCGGGCAGGCATACCGTCAAGAGCCGGTTCGAGATACGGGCATTCCTCCA